>JAISDD010000187.1 GCA_031265005.1 Syntrophomonadaceae bacterium
AAAATGATAATATAAAAAAATATATGCATAACGCTAAATTTATTCAGGTGTTACTGCTGAGGCAGGGTATAGATTTACAGGGCGCGGTCGGAGATACTATGCTATTAGCTTATGTTGACGACCCTGCTTTTAACGGTGATCTGCTGTCAAACACCATTTACAAATACTCCAAAAAACAAGTGCCGTTACAGCGGCCTGATCTGCAAGTGTTGAATTTGCGGGCATTACATAATGAAATTTTTGAGCAGATAAACGAAGGATTACAAAAACTTTATTTTGAAGTGGAGATGCCATTGTCGTCATGCCTAGCCCATATGGAGTTTAGCGGTATTAAGGTGGAAGGAAACGTATTAAAGGACTTGTCGCGGGACTTAGCGGAAGGAATTTTAAAAAACGAAGAAATTATCTTTAAATTAGCCCAGCAGGAATTTAACATCAGTTCGCCTAAACAGTTAGGAGAAGTTCTTTTTGAGGATTTGGGCCTGCGAAAAATTAAAAAGACCAAAACCGGCTACTCCACCGGTGCTGAGGTGTTGGAGGAGTTATTTTTCGATCATGATATTATTAAGCCAATTATAGATTATCGCTTGCTCAGCAAGTTGAAGTCAACTTATGTTGATGCTTTACAAAAGCTTATTCATCCAGACAGCGGGCGGGTACATACGATTTTCAAACAAGCTCAAACCACTACCGGACGGCTTTCCAGCATAGAACCAAATCTTCAGAATATACCGACTCGCATGGAAGAAGGGCGAAAAATACGTGCTGCTTTTGTCGCCGGTAAACCTGAAATGGTTTTATTGTCAGCTGATTATTCGCAAATAGATTTGCGGACTTTGGCCCATATAAGCCAGGATCAAGTATTGATAGAGACTTTTAAAAAAGGTTTGGACATTCATAAGCGGACGGCGGCGGAGATTTTTAAAGTACCGGCGGACCAAGTGAACAGCGATTTTCGCCGGCGCGCGAAAGCGGTTAATTTTGGCATTATATACGGAATAAGTGATTTTAAGCTGGCTAAAGATACTGGCGTCAGTAGGTTTGAAGCCAAAAAGTATATAGATGATTATCTAAACACTTATCCGGGAGTAAAGAAGTACATGCAGGACATAGTGGATTTTGCTATGCGGCACGGGTATGTAGAAACTTTATTAAAACGACGCCGTTATTTACCGGATATTAATTCCCGAAATAAGAATATTCAGGCCTTTGCTAAACGAATGGCTTTGAATACTCCTATTCAGGGAACTTCAGCGGACATAATAAAATTAGCCATGTTGGATATTGATAAAAAGCTGCAAAGCGAGAAACTGCACACTAAAATGTTGTTGCAAATTCACGATGAGCTGGTTTTAGAAGTAACTAGAGAAGAAATAACCGTGGCGGCTGCGATCCTAAAAGAAGCAATGGAAAACGCTTATTCTCTAGCAGTGCCTTTGAAAGTCAATTTTAAGACGGGGACTGACTGGGGAAAAATGCAGGAATTAAATATTTAGAGCTTATCATATTCATCGGAAAACTTTTATTTTCACAGGCGGTAGGATTTTTTGATATACGGGCTCAACAATAAACGCATCGCTTAAAAAGCTTCTGCCTGAAATGATGGTCTTCAATACGCATGAAAAAAACGGGTCAAGCCATATAAAACGTGAACACCAGCATATTAGAGCCGCTGTAGGCAAAAGGAGGAGTACACTTGCCGGAATTGCCGGAAATTGAAACTATAGTTAATGATTTTAAGCCATTGATAGGAAGGCGTTTGATCCGTAAGGAAATCCTGCGGAACGATATGATAAAGATAGCTGAATATGAACAAGATAAGCTGAACGATGCGCTCATAGAGGATATTTATCGCCGCGGTAAATTTTTGGTGTTTGTTTTGGGAGAACAATTGAGCGGACAAGCTTTGACTATTATTTTCCACTTAGGCATGAGCGGGCGCCTGTATTGGCAGTCAGAAGAGAGCGAATTTGACAGGCATGTTCATTTTATAGCTTGGCTGGATAATGGCTGTTATATAGTTTACCGGGATCCGCGCCGGTTTGGGGGGATAAGGCTGGTCACAGACCGTGAGGGCTTTTTTGCCTCATTAGGAATGGAACCGCTATCACCTGAATTCGACAGCGAATATTTGAGAAGCATAATTGATAAACGCAGAGCGCCGATTAAAAATTTGCTTATGGATCAGCATTTAATTGTGGGCATAGGGAATATATATGCCGATGAAGCTTTGTTTGCCGCTGGTATAAAACCCCATCGCCCAGCCGAATCTTTGACTGCTACAGAAGCTGAACATTTGACAAAGGCGATAAAAGAAGCTTTACTTTCAGGAATCGAGCATCGAGGCACCACGTTTCGCGATTACCGAGATGGAGAAAACAAAATGGGAGAAAATCAAAAACACCTTCATGTTTACGGCAGAAGGAATCAACCTTGCGTTAAATGCGGGCAATTGCTTATTTATAAAAAGATAGGCGGACGCGGTACCCACTATTGCGATAATTGTCAAGCCTAAAGGAAGCTATATTCAGATTGAAGGATTTGCAATAGGGGAATTTATATAAAATGAGGAAAAAATTATGCGTGTAATCGGCTTGACAGGAGGAATAGCCAGCGGCAAAAGTACGGTATTGAATGTTTTAAAAAATTGGGGCTTTATGGTTATTGAAGTGGATAAAACAGCTCATCAGATTATGGAACCGGGGCAAAAAGCTTACCAAGAAATAGTGGAATTTTTTGGGCCGCATATTTTGGACCCAGAAGGTAACATAGATAGGGTGTTGCTAGGCAATATAGTTTTTAACGATCCGGCGCTTTTACAAAAATTAAATCAAATCACGCATCCTCGAGTAAAAGAATTCCTTCAGCAGCGTTTGCGGGAAATAGAAAAAGAGCAGCCGCAATCTGTAGTGGTATTGGAAGTGCCGCTTTTATTTGAAGCTGGAATGGACAAACTCTGCGATCAGGTATTGGTAGTATGGGTGGATCAGGAAACTCAGATCAAAAGGCTGATGAAACGGGAAGGAATGGAATGCGGACAAGCTTGCAAAAGGATAATGTCACAGATGGATTTAAATAAAAAGGCGAAATTGGCTGATTTTGTCATTGATAATACTCGAAGCCCTGAAATAACTGCTGAAATAGTAAAAAAATATTTCAGTGATTTTTCATAGCAATTTACAGTAGAATAAAATGTATTTAAAAACCGGAGGCTTCATAAATAAATGCGCAGAGCAAAGAAACGTTCAAAGATAAACAAGGTACTCTGGCTTTTGGTGTTTTTGATAGCTTTGGCTTTACTGAGCTTGCCGCGGTGGATGGCATATTTTTACCCTCAGCCTCACCAGGAACTTGTTTATAAATATTCCCAAGAAAATAATATTGATCCCAATTTAGTATTTGCAGTAATCAGAGTCGAAAGCAAGTATCAAACCAAGGCGGAATCGCCTGAAGGCGCCAAGGGACTTATGCAGATAATGCCGGAAACAGGGCGGTGGATTGCCGGGCAAAAAGGGATAAAAGATTTTCAGGCGGCTAACTTGCATGATCCGGAATTGAACATCCAATTTGGGTGTTGGTATTTGGCCAGCTTAAAGAAAGAATTTGGCAACAATTTACCGTTATTCGTCGCGGCCTATAACGCTGGCAGCGGCACAGTACGCTCCTGGAATGAAGGCGGCGTTTGGAAAGGCGATTTGGATGAGGTTGATAAAATACCTTATCGGGAAACTCGGGATTATGTAAAAAACGTCTGGAACAATTACCAAGCTTACAATTCCATATACAAATAGATGTCTATAAAATTGCGCCCCCTGACCCGTACTTGAATATTTTGTATAATTGAGTAATACACTATTCTTGAAGAAAAAAGGGTAGGAGGGCTTTAGGGTTGAAAAAAAGAAGAAAAATAATTTTGGCCGTTACGGCGATTTTAACTTTTATAATGATAATATCAGTTGTATATTATACGAGAATAGAGATGACCATAGCTGATCTAGGCGCTCATCCGTTTCGAATTGGCATAACTGACAATATAGCCAGTGTACATCCAGCTTTGATCAGTAATGACGGAGAAAAAATGCTGGGAAGTATGATATATGAGGGATTAGTTTATTATGATGACGCTGCCCAGGAAATAAAGCCTAATTTGGCTAAAAAATGGAAAACGTCTAAAGACTTTACTCAGTATATCATTTATGTTAACAATCAAATAAAGTTGCATAACGGCCAAAATATAACCTCATGGACGGTCAAGCAGTCTTGGGAAAAAAACCTGATTCGGTCAAATGATTGGGCTGCAGTAAGCCTGTATAAAGATATTCAGGGTTTTACTGAGCGTATTCAAGGACAAAGCAATGAAATAACCGGAGTGCAAGTTCTTGATAATGAGAGGCTGCAAGTGGTTTTGAATGCCCCTAATACAGTTTTTATGAATATGCTGACCAATCCAATATTTTGGATATTCGGAGAGGACGAAACAACCGGTACGGGGCCATTTATAGTCCAAAACAACCCTGATAATAAAAACATCGTTTTAGCTAGGAATGAAGAATATCACCGAAAAAAACCTTGCCTGTCTACTATAGAAATGACGGTATATAATGATCAAAATCAAGCTTGGCAAGATTATCGGGAAGGCAGGCTGGATTTGATAACCGATGTGCCTTTAAGTGAGCTTGAAAACAACTTGGAGGATGAAAATTTTAAAAAAAGAGCGGTAAACAAACCTTTGCTCACTATTTATGCTTTAGGGTATAATATGGCGCAGGTTCCTTTTCGCGATAACTATTATCTGCGGAGGGCTTTTAATTATGCTATTAACCGTGAAGAGATAATAAAAAAAGTATTCGGAGATAATGCTCTGCCATTGAAAGGGGTAATACCGCAAGGGATCCCAGGTTATGATGAAAACATACCTGGATATAGTTATAATTTGGAAAAAGCCGCCGCGTTGATGAGCGAAGCAGGGTATCCGCAGGGAGAAGGATTACCCACTATAACATTATGCTTCAATGATAATTCAGGGCAGAGAATGATAGCTGAAATGGCGTCCGAGCAGCTAAGCAGCGTTGGAGTTAAAATAAACTTGCTTCCTTTGGATTGGGAAACCTATAAAAAACAAATGCAAAAATTCAATATGACATTTTTTCGTTTGGAATGGCAATTGGATTATAACGACGCCGATAGTATAATGTATAATCTTTTTCATAGTTCAAAGGCAGGAATGACGAATTTTAACAACTACTACAATGCGCAAGTAGATAAACTGCTTAACGATTCTAGGGGCTATACCAATAAGGAAAACCGCTTGAGCGCTCTAAATAAAGCTGAGATGGTGGTTATAGATGATGCTCCTTATCTTTGGATATTACAAAGAAAATCTAACATCATGTTAGGAGAAGATGTAAAAGAATTTTACATGGACGGCTTGAGCATCATAGATTGGACTAAAATAAAATTGCATGGATCAGATGCCATGTGACGGAGCGGCGCACAGTAAGTTTTAATATTTAATCTGGGAAATATTTTTTGGAGTGTTTCGAGTTTACTTATGAAAGAATAAGGAAAATAAATTCATGCGTTTACAAGAAAATATCAGAGTGAAAGAGC
>JAISDD010000202.1 GCA_031265005.1 Syntrophomonadaceae bacterium
CGGAAGCGGCGCTGGAAGTACGCGCTCCGCTGAAAGCGTCCAAAGCTGAAATAGAGCGTTTCATAACGGCTAAAGAGCACTGGATACAGCGTTCTATACGTTCGTCGCTGGAGCGTTTGGAAAAGAAAGCGCAATTTCGCCTGGCTTACGGTAAATATCTGACTCTGCGCGGCGCAGAATATCCTATCGTTCCGGTTGACGGCAGCGAGGCTTATTGGGAACGGGACCGGTTTTGTTTTCCGCGCGGGCTTACGCCGGAGCAGATAAAACGCCGGGCGGCGCAGCTTTACCGATTGCTGGCCCGGGATTATCTAACAGTCCGTGCTAAGGAACTGGCGGGAAAGATGAACGTCATGCCGGCCATGATAAAAATCACTTCCGCCAAAACTCGCTGGGGAAGCTGTTCCGCGCGTGGGAACGTCAATTATTCTTGGCGGCTGATCATAGCCGGCGACCAGGCTATTGATTACGTGATCGTTCATGAGTTGGCCCACCTCAAGGAGATGAACCATTCCGGCCGCTTTTGGGCGATCGTGGAGGCGGCGTTTCCTGATTACCGGGAACAGCACCGGGAGCTGCGGCTGCTGCAAAGACGCCTGGAAGAAGAAGGATGGGACTGAAAGAAGCATCAAGCCCCATAGGATAATGAAACAGATTAAATATTTTCATTGCCGTTCATTACCATACACAAGCGACATCGTAAAGACGTATATTTGCATTTGTCGTAATAAGGCTCATGTTCGCGGATATGGCCGCCGCGACAAGAAGCCTGCCGAAAGGTCACGGTGATGGAAAGGAAGCGTTTCAACGATTGCCAAATGCTTGCGCCTGACAGGCAACACGGCGAATCCGTTTTCATAAGTGATGCGATAAAATTCCGAAACATCTCCGGCCAGAATCATCCTGCCGATACTTGCTTTGATAGCTACTTCCCAAGCTGAAACTATGCTGACGAAACAACGCGTCGCAGGGTCAAGTAATGTTCCCCGCGCATTTCCGGAGAGGTTTTCGGAGTTTGCGGCGCACCAGAGCACGGTGTGCGTATCCAAAAATAGTTCACTCTATATACTCCTTAAAGTCGCCAAGCGGCGCATCAAAATCATCACTCATCCACATTTTCCCTTCCCAGCCGCCCAAATTCAATAAACGTGAAAAAACCCTGCAATACCGCATTATTAGGTATATACAGGGATTTGAACCGCTTATATATTTTGGTGGAGCATTTCCTCGCTGGTCGAGCACATTAGATTTTACAATCCTTTTCATATTTCCATTTTAGCAATTCTTCTGAAGGCCAATCACCTTTACTTTCTGGATAACTAATGTGTGTAGCCTTTATCGTAATGTCTTCAATAAAAGAAATAATTTCTCCGTCAGGTCTAATTTTCAAGGATCCTCTATCAAAGGCTATTTCATGATTCGCACATAGACATATGCCATTGCAAGGCTTTTCTTCCCCTCCACTAGCAGCATCTTTTATATGTGCAGCCCGTAACACATCAATATTGTCATTGCCGCATACAGCACATTGGTTTTTATATATAGCTAAAATATCATTCCTAAATGATGATTTTCTGTATGGTTTTTTATAGACTTTTTCAGTATATTCTTTTCCGCCGTATGGCAGGTTTTCTCTAATATCAGGCTCGTTTAATACTGAATATGTCCCATCGTTGTTTTCAACAGCAACAGGAATCGTTTCATATCTTTCTGCGGACATATCTAAATATGCAGAAGTTCCTTCACTATCAAAAATCACCATAGTACGGACTTCATCAATAGTATTGTGAAACATAATACATTTTATTGGATAATACTTCTCAGGCAAAGATTCCAAGTAATCTTCCCTAATATTACGGTTTCGTTTCTCTCTAATTGAAGCCATGTTAAATTCAATAAGTAATTGTTTTGTTAAATAACGTCTTTCACCCACATGCAAAATATTCATCCTCCATTCATCGAAACTTTATCTAAAACTGCTTTATTTTTTGAAAATTTTCCCCGCGCTTTCCCGTAAATATGCATCAGAGTTCTCTTCAATAAAATGCTTGAATTCTCCGGAATCAACTTTACGCTTCCGAGTTTGTCTAATTTTTATCCCAAGTATACCTTTTCGAGTTTTTTTCAGCTGTAGTATGTTGCCAGCGAAATTTTGTAGGCTTCATGTAATTCATTGATATGTCTTTCGTTTTTACACGTTATTACTCTCATCTTATAATCTGTACTATACTGTAGTACGCCATGTTTATTATAGCGATTTTGTTTGAAATAAGTTAAGTTAAACGAGTATAACACTGGTGGAGCTAGTGGGACTCGAACCCACGGCCTCTTGAATGCCATTCAAGCGCGATCCCAGCTTCGCCATAGCCCCACATGCGTCAGAGATATTCGCTGAATATGATTTCAACAAATGATATTATATGCGATGATTTTCTAAAAGTCAACTTTATATTTAAGGCGCTGCAATAAAAATGAACCTCCTTTTGGCTTGGAGGTTCATTTGTTTGTTTTTATAAGAAAGCGTTAAAAAAGCTAAACTAAAAACTATACGAACAGTTCTTCCGCGACAGCGATAGAAGAATCGTCGGCGACTTGAACAGATTTGGCTATTCCGAAGATGTCAGGCACGATGTTGTTGACATAGAATTTAGCCGTGGCTATTTTGCTCTTGTAGAAATTGGCGTCGAAATGATCCGGACCCAGTTCGGCTAGTTTTTTGGAGGCCATGAGCGCCTGGTCGAGGATCAGTTTGCCGCAATAAATTCTCGCTGAAGCGTGTAAGGTACGGGTAGCGAATAATTGTTTGAGCGGTTTGTTATTAGCCTGCCATTCGTCGTTCTTGGCTAAGATGGTTTTGTAAGAATCGAGCGCTTCTGCTAAGAAAGCGAATTCGACGGCGAATTCATCAGTTTTCTTGCCAGATACGAAGTCTTCGATTTCCGCCAGCCATTTTTTGAACGGAGCGCCGCCTTTCATTGAGAATTTACGTCCTGTGAGATCCTGAGCCTGAATAAAGTTGGTACCTTCCCACAAGGAGTAAATTTTGCAGTCACGGGCCAGAGAAGCCGCGGCATATTCCTCTATGAAGCCGTAGCCGCCGTGACACTGGATGGATTCTGAGGTAGAAGACCATGCGGTGTCCGAAACGTATGCTTTACAAAGAGGGATGTTTATCATGGCCATGTCGTCGGCGTACTCTCTCAGAGCCGCGTCGTTGGCTTCGTGAGAAAGGTCGATATAATAATAAGAGGAATAAAGCAGCGCCCGGGAAGCTTCCAAAGAAGCTTTTTGATACATCAGCATACGGCGGACGTCTTCATGCTCGATAATACGAACTTGCGGTCCTTTGGGATCAGTGGATTTTCTGCCCTGTACGCGGATTTTGGTGTAATCCAGAGCTGCGTAATAAGCGGCGCCGATCACGCCTAGGGAGAATAAACCGGTGTTTATACGTTCTTCGTTCATGAAACGGAACATCTGCTTTATGCCTTTGCCTTTTCCGTCAACCGGGAAAGCGTCTCCGACCAGCCAGCCTAAAGAATTGTTATTTTCGCCGAAAGCCAGAGTACAGGTGGAAGAACCGTGAATACCCATTTTATGCTCGATACCAACGGTGGTAACATCGTTCCAGGCTCCCTGTGAGCCGTCGTCGTTGACCCAGAATTTTGGTACGATAAAAAGGGAAATGCCGGCGGTGCCTTCAGCGGCGCCTTCGGTTTTGGCCAGAACTAAGTGGATGATGTTCTCGGCGCAATCATGGTCTCCGGAAGTGATGAAACATTTGGTGCCTTTGATTTTGTAAAGGCCGGGGGTATCGGTGGCAAAAGCTTTAGTGGAACAGTTTCCTACTTCGGATCCCGCTCCCGGTTCGGTCAAACCCATGGTTCCGCCCCATTCGCCGGAGAACAGCTTAGGCAGATAAAGGTCTTTCTGCTTTTCGGTTCCTTCAAACTGCAAGACGGTGGTAGCGCCCTGCGTCAGACACCATAACATGATAATGGACGGGGAAGCGCCAACCTGTTGTTCCAGGATCGGGGCGTACCAGCATAACGGCATTTTGCCTTCAGATTGGCGATCGCCGAATTGCGGGCCAAGCCCAGCTTCAACAACAGTGTTGTAGGCTTTTTTGAAACTTTCAGGGCTGATAACGGCGCTTTCATTTCCGCCTACGTACTTCATGCCGATCTCATCGGCGTCTTTGTTAGCCGGACAGAGTACGTCTTTACATATTTTGGCGTTAACATCCATGAAACTGTCGATGTCGTCAACACCATAATAATCTTTGTACCCGTCGCTGGCTAGTAATTGTTCCATATCCAGCCATTCTTTGATTTGGAACTGCATGTCGCGTGTCTGATAAAGATAATTATTGTGTGGCAAAAGAATTCCTCCCATACTGTGTTTTTTATTCATCCAAGCCTCGACATCAATAAAACATGATGGCGACTTCAAGAACCAAAAAGACAAAAACCAGATCTTTTTGACGCTTGGCGCCGCACCTTGACTTCATTGATGCGCACAAGACTGCAAGACCATATTTAAAAGCTTACCCTAAAACCAACCGTGCGTCCTCCTCATATGTAAATGGCCGTTTTTTCACAATCAGCAATTTTATAATTCAGCCGCTGGTCAATATCTCACTGCACAAAACTCTATAGTATCTGCTCTCATCAAGCGCAAGAAAACTAAATCGATCTTAAAATAAATTCAGATCTTTTTACGCTTGACCTACTCTATTTTAACAACAAACATAGCATAAACGCAACAAAATAATAAGCTAACATTGATATACAAAATATACAAATTTATGAACGCCTGGCCGTCAGTTGTTTTTTAACGCCTGACAGTTGCTGAAATTATATCATAATAGGCCCAATGGCCGCGGTCTAAATCAGAAAAATAAGGCGCGTCAGGCGGAATGTCCGATATAGCCGGCCTATTCAGCGCGCGGTTCATTATGCTGGCGACCTGGGCTCTGGTTATATCCAGGTCAGGGTAGAATAATCCGTCTTCAAAGCCGCTGAGCCATTGTTGGCCGGCGGCACTGTTTATATATGGAGCGCTCCAGTGGTCAGCGGATACGTCAGGAAACTGCCCGTCCCCGCTGGCCGGGCCTAAATGGAAAAAGTTGCTGATCATAGCGGAAAATTCCGCCCGGGTAGCGTTTTTATCAGGATCGTAAGTGTTATCAGGATAGCCGTCTATGATGCGGTTATTTTTCATAGTCATTACCGCGTCATAATACCAGTCGCCCGGAAAGACGTCCGCAAATGAAACATCGTCCTGCGGCGGCTTCACGTTACCCAGCAAATGCCAGAAAATTACCGATATTTCCGCTCTGGTCATGCCTTTGTCGGGCGCGAAAGTTCCGTCGGGATATCCTGACAGATACGGATCAAGCAAATGTTCCGGAGAATAAGGAGGAGACTGCGCATCACCTGGCTGCTGGGGGCCTTCTCCCGGCGGGGGTTCTTCAGTTTTACCAGGAACGTCATTTTCCGTAGTCCAGACAGCGTATAAAAGCGTGTCTTTCGTAACCAAATCTTGGCCGAAGTTCCAGGCGTTAATTCCCTCTGCGTCTATGAACCAGCCCGCGAATAAGTAACCGGGCCTGATTGGTTCAGGGGGAGCGGATAAACGGTTTCCGGCGGTTACGGTCA
>JAISDD010000221.1 GCA_031265005.1 Syntrophomonadaceae bacterium
AGAGTTCGATAAGCTTTTCATAATTTGAGCATTATCATGTATGGATCTCTACATATTTAGGCCAGATTAAAACAATATACACCTATATATTATGCGCACCAGGCCTATCTATTCATTGATAAAAGCTTTCGTATTTTTGCTGCAAAATCGTTATGTACTTACACCACAGAGGTGAGCTAACTTTGAAGCAAAAACATTACGTAAGTAACTAAATTTGCTGTCTGAAATTGAAAGGAAATTTACCCATTGGCCTGAAAAGATTCTGTGGAAATCTCAAAAGCCAGCCATATTAAGATAAGATGGACCAGGCACATGGCGCGAGAACTAAATGAGGAGCCGGAAATTATTTTTTATATAGACCTGGCTGGGAAAAACGCTTATGAAATTTGTTTATATGGACTGAACCGGACGTATACGTAAATTTTATACCTGCGCTCAGTTCTGTGAAGCCAATAATTCGCGCATCATATTAAACTCCACTTTAGTTAAAATCCTGGTCTTATCCGTTAAATTCGAGCTTATATCTCCCAACTCTTTGTTAAAAAACAGATCAGGATCTGAAAATACCGCCAATTTTCCTTTACCTATATTCTTGACGCTAAGTACCGCATTGCCATTCGCGTCTACTATAACAGTTTCTCCGCCGAGCACCGCCGCTACGTTTTCTGTCAGCGGGATATCCTTAAGCTCTCTAAAATCAGCGTATTCAGCCATATTTTCAGCACTTATTGCCATGCCTGCTCTTTCGAGTAAATCATTAGCGTAGCCGCCTGAAACATTGTCCAAGATCAGCAGCACCGCGCCTTCCTCAATCTTGTCCATTATCCCATCGATATTCCGCAGAGGTTTGTCCGGTTTAACTATCACCGCCATATCGCCCTTATCCATCGCTTCTTCAAGACTTCTTTGTAATGAAGGCACGTATCCGAGCCTTTGTGTCCAAACATAAAAGGTGCTTATCTGTTCGTCCATGTCAGCAAGAAATCCTTCGAGGTCTTTAGGAAGCATCGCAGTAGAGTATTCATCCTCAAAACAAATGTTCACTATGGGCGCTATAGGTTCCGGCAGTTTTAAGGAATGGGCATGGAGACCGAATAAAACAGCGCTTATGAAAAACGCCGCAACGCCAGAAGTTAAAATTACAGGCGCAGAGGGATTTTTTTTGCTTTTTCTGGCAGTGAAAACCACGAACGCCGCCAAAGCGGTAAACGACAGCAACGCTATCGCGGCCGCGATGGCGCGCGGCGCAATAGGCATAGTGTTTTCACGATTAAGCCATTGCAAGCTTTTCAGCAGCAATTCAGGTTTACCCGGCATGTGCATCCAGAAATTTGAATAAACCGTACTGTCTGTAAAGGCCAAAACGCGTCCTTTACCGTAATATGCCGACGCGCACTGTACGAAAGAGCCAAATTCAAGCAGCCCCGAATTGGTATCAGCCGGAAAGAAATTATCCTGTGAATAATCCGCCGGCAGATTTTTCAGCCCGTAACCCGTGATGATTTCCTCAGTAAGCCATGAAGTTTCTAAAGTACACGAAGTCGCGAACAAAAAATGCGGAAGCCCGGCCACGACAGGATGAGGCAGCAGCCTTGGCGCGTCATATTCTGACAGTGAGCCTGAAGTAAGTTCATAAGTGCAGTCATAGTTAAAAGAAAAACCAAAGTCTGGCGCTATCTGATTCAGATTACTTCCTGTGCCGAACACATTAGTATGGTCACCTATCATATAAAGCCCGCCTCCGTTGGCAACGAAGTCCAATATAGCCGAAATTTCATCATTTGAATACGGTTCCGTTGGTGTTTTCAAAATCAATACATCGACGTTTTCGAGGCTCTCACGGTTTATATGGGCCGTGTTGCGCGATGCATGGTAAAATTTACTAATATACTCATAGAAACAATAATAATTGTACCCGGAGCGCTCGCCGAACCAGTTTTCATCATAGGCCTCATCCGTCCATTCCCAATTGCTGTGGTATTCTTCCACCATTACCCGTCCGTTTTTCTCTCGCCCGAGATCGTGCCACCCTAAAAAGGCAGCCGAAGAAAACACGAACGTAAAAGCTAAAGCTGCCGCCACCAATGTGACGCTGCCTCGCCTAAATAAAAATATCCGTTCAATCCGCACCTCAGGCAATCCTCTGAATACACGTGCAAGTATTATTGAATAAGGCAGTAACGTAAGCAGAGTAACCGACGACACCCAAAACAGGCTGTGAAATTGATAACTCGCGTACAATAGCAAAAGCAGGGTATAACGAAAAAAACTATAGGCCGCTGTAACCGCCAGCAAGCATAAGTATTTTTTCACCCCCGCGCCTTTGAGAGCTAATAACGCATAACCCCCGGCTAACGCTGTCAAGAAAAATATCAGGCCAACCTTTTCCCACGAACTCGAAAAGGCTATGGTCTTGAGCGCGGAAAAAATATATATGTCTCCGCCTTCAACTACGGAATTCACCCCGAATACGCTTAGCAGATTTCCGGAAAGCGCTGCAAAAAGATTTTCCGCATGATGCTTTGCGAAAACCCAGTAGGCAAACAAGAACACGAAACCTTGAAACAAAAATATAACAGCGCATTGAAGCAGAGCAACTCCCGCACGGCGCAAGGCTGACCTGAAGTTTGAACGCCTTGCTGTCGACGCGCGGAACGATGACCAGCCCGCCAAAATCAAAGCAATTAAAATATAAATCAATACGGGCTGCTCTCCATAGATTTTAGAAATGCCCAGCCATGACAGACTTAAAAACAAAAGAGAAATCCATGCTAAATCTATCATTTCCACGCCTCCATACTCAAAACAGCTTCTGGTCTGTTCCCTGCCGCTTCGTTCAGCAGATCACTGATAAAATCAACGTTGCCTTTTCGGTAAGTATCTATGCTTTCCAAATTTTTATTTTTAATAAAGTCAGCGTCGCCAAAGGCGTAAACCTCCCCCTTGCCGACAGCGGCGCGGGCTATCACGCTGTAATCCCAAATTTCCACCAGACCGTCAGCCGCCGTTTCTTCATCCGCTACTGGCAAGCCCATGTACAAAAGCGGGCAAGCATTCCAGAAAGCCATTTCAGGGGCTACGTCCGGAGATACCCTGCCTATCGGAATATTCTCAAAAGAAAACCCGAACTGGGCAAAAAGTTTTTTTGTAGCCTCTGGGCTTCTGTACATTCCAAATATCATTACCAGGCCGCCGTTTTCCGCGAAAGCGTACAACGAAAGTCGTTCCTTTTCAGATAACGCTAAAGCGGGTTCGAGCAGCACGATGAGGCTCAAATTTTCAGTCTCGTTTATTATTTCCGAAAGGCTGGCCTCTTGATTGACATAGGCTGTCATTCCCGCACGCAGCGCGGACGCTATGAAGCCATCCACCGAATTGCCGGACTTATCCATGCTGAACGATGGCATGTGTCTCGCGTCTATAACGCAGGATGGACTGTGCAATCGTGCGTTTTTTGTCTCGCTGTCACTGCTATTCGTACCGCCGCTGTTTTCCGCGAGGTAAGCAAATAAGTTATTTATAAGAGAATAACTGTAGGCTATGCTTATATTTTGCAAAAACGAGGTATCTCCAAAGGCTATCATTTTCCCTTTTCCGTACGATGACTCGGCGGCAAGTATGAGGTCGCCGATACGCTCGCCTCTCTCGAACTGCATGTTTCCCAAGAACCCGTCCGCTGCGTTTTCAGAATCGCCTGTGTCGGAATAACCGCACCTGCCTATCAGCAAAGGCTTGGCCCTGTATGATGTTTCCAGTGAAGCGCCTACGACAGCCTGTATTTGCCTGTCTGAAACACCACTAAAAACTGGGCTGCGCCGCATTATAAATTCGTCGGGCCAAAGTGTTTTGAAAGGTATGGCGCTGTCAAAATTAAACGATATCCCCGCTGGCTCCAACACTGCGTTAAGTGGCATCCGTATTTGCTCTCCTCCTGTATGGTCTCCCACAGCCAGCAATCCTCCGCCTCTTTCGACAAAACCCCATATAGATTGGAGGTTTTCATTATCCGGCGTTGACATAGGGTTGATCACCACAAGCACATCAGCAGTTTCAAGGACCTTGTCATCTACCGTATCGACTATGGCGCACGAATAACCTTTCGTTTCAAGGTAGTTTGGCAAAAACCCAAACATGCCCGCATTGTCAAGTCCGTATCTTCCATGTTCCGGAGTTCTGAAATCTATACCGGAATCCCAGAAAAGGACTCTTTGCCCGGTAATTGGCTCAGGGACTTTCGGGTCTATTGATGAAGCAAAATAAAGCGCCAGACAAAGCGCTGCTAACGCCGCCGTCCCCATACATTCTTTAATTCTCACCTTAGATTTATAAGCGCCCATCTCGCGGCGCAGTTTCTTGTACATCAGCGTATACTCGCCAAGCAGGGCAGCAAACAGCAGGGCGCGGTAATCCAAGGGGCCAGTAAGCGGCTCTATGAAACCTAGCCCCAGTAAGATACTATTTTCCGCAAGGATTGTCCATAGCGCAATGTACACGCCCCATATCATAAAAATGCTAATAAAATATGAAATTTGCAAAAAGAGAAATTTTTTGCGGTAAAACACCCACGTGACAGTAAATGCGATAATAAACAAACACACAAGGTCAAACCCGCTGTATGTAACACCCATTGAAATTTCTCGTCCTGTCAGCGTACCGACTAATCCCGAAAAGACGAGAGAAAAGTCACTCAAAGCATGATAGAAAGAAGCTGAACTATTTTTCACCAGCATATAGACTAAGAATACGGAAAATATAAAACCTTGAAGCAGCAGAGCATCAAAATCTTTCCGTATAAAAGAACTATAGCAAACGGCATAGATATAATATGCCCCAGCTAACACCGCAAGAAGCGCGAGACAATAGCCGGGGGCGGAACTAACCATTCCAAAGGCAAAAGCAATGACACAAAAAAAAGCAATCATGAAATCATGCCGCTCATATGCCTCCGCTCTGGGATACGCCAATATCGGCCACGGCGTTATAAAGCCTTAGCATAGTCACATAAGACTGCTGTCTTGTATACATTCCCAAAGGACTGAACATGTTATCTCCGGTTCCGCTCATTATGCCTTGCGCGACCACAAAGCCCAGAGAATCTCTAGCCCATGCGGCCATTTGCTCCTGGTCATAAAAGCCGCTGGCCTGTGTGCCAGAATCCTCAGCGCCTAAAACAATCGCTGCTTTTTTCAGCATTACGGCCGCTTCCTGGCGCGTTATGAGCCCCGACGGATTGAAGGCTTCATTCCCCACTCCATTGACAACTCCGAGCGCATTAAGCCAAGCCACGTCAAGATCGTCAGTATCGTTAAACGGCTTTGGCTTTTCATCGAAAACATTCCTATTAGCCATAAAGTTTTTCTTAAGCAGAACTTGTGACAGGACGTTGCAAAATTCCTGGCGCGTTATGTTCGCCTCATAATTGCTGCACATATGTACGGGTATCAGCTCCAGTGAAATAGCTTTTTCGATATCGCTCTTAGCCCATGAAGCAGGTTCGTCCGAAAGCGGCGGCGTAGGACTCGTTTCTGGCAGCGGCGAACCGTTCGATGGCAGCGTCTGCCCATTGTTCACAGGAACCGGAGGAAGCGGGTTCGCACAGTAAGCTCCGGAAAAACTGCAAGTCGCGCTAGCTCCGCAGGTACTCGTCCCGGAACAAGTGTTAGTTCCAAAACAGGTGCTGCTGCCGGCGCATGAAGACATACCGGCACAAGTGCTGGTCCCGGCGCAGCTACTGCTGCCGGCACAGGTACTGGTCCCAGAACAGGTGCTACTGCCGGCGCAGGTACTGCTGCCTACGCAGGTAGACCCGCAGGTCGTGCCGCAGGTATAGTTCGTTGTGACATTTGGTATTGGAGTGCTTGGAATAATTGGAGTACTAGGAATACTGGGAATAACAGGAGGTACGTAAGGTTTTGGTATGCTAGGGATGCCTGGAATTCCAGGAATTCCGGCCACTGTCTTTAAGACAGCCGTCGTATCGCCGATGTCCTTCTTGTCGGCTTTCTCCGTCACCGCATCGTTTGCCTGAACCTGGTATTCGCCTCTTTCTTTTTCTTCAAATTGCCGCATGGTGCTTTGAAGGGAGGCTCCAAACAAGGGAGAATACCCTTCTTCGACTTTGGAGGCCAAAGCAGTCTTTGTGTCAAAAATAGCCATGAACACCAAAATCAGCAAAGCGAAAATAATCAGCAAAATAGTTTTACGGCAATCTACTTTTCGGGAAATTCCGTCAGTCATAAAAATTCCTCCTTCAAATCGATTCGACGGGACTTGATGAAAATCCAAACCATTGCTAAAAAACACGTTTCAATACATCATTTCGCAATTTAAGAGTACAAAAATTTATCTTAAAAGTCAATAAAAGTTTATCAAGCGCAGCCATCTTAAAATACTAAACGGTTGCCGCGAATATTTACGCTTAAAATTAAGCCGACCGCCACGAGATTAGTAAGCATGGAACTGCCGCCGTAGCTTATAAAAGGCAACGGTATGCCGGTAATAGGCATTACTCCTAAAGACATGCCTATGTTTTCAAAAATATGAAACAACCACATAGCTGAAATCCCAATAACCAGCAAAGATCCATAAAGATCTTTGGCTCTGAAACTGATCAGAAGCGTACGGATCAGGATTATCATATAAATTATAATAACCGCGAACGCTCCGATAAAGCCTAGTTCCTCTCCAATAACCGCATAAATAAAATCGGTGTGATGTTCAGGCAGAAAATTCAATTGGACTTGAGTGCCTTGAAATAATCCTCGTCCGCTAAAGCCTCCAGATCCTATGGCCACTAAAGATTGAATCGTATTCCAGCCTGCCCCTCTTCCGCCTAAGCCGTCGTTATATGGATCAATAAAAATCGTCAGCCTTTGGATTTGATAGTTTTTCAAAGGCAGAGGAAGATCAAACTGAAAATGCAAAAATAATACTAAGGCGATCATTAAAACAGCAGCCATAATTAAGGCCCCCAGTCTTTTCGGATCTGCCCCTGCGAAAAACATCATGACGACGGTAAATGCTATATAAACTAAAGCAGTCCCTAAGTCCGGCTGCATAATGATCATAGCGAAAGGTATCCCCATAAAAATTATGCACGGCATGATCTCTCCTAAAGTATGCAGGTTATCTCTCCTTTGATTGAGAAAATTAGCAAACGCCAATATCAACAATATTTTAGTTATTTCCGCTACTTGCAGCGCCGGTAAAGGCCCTATTTTCAGCCATCCATTCGTACCCCGCATCTCTTGTCCAAAAAATAAAACCATAAATAGCAGCAATATAGCCGTTCCGTACAAGACCCAGCTAAAACGCCTTATCAACAAATAATCATACCTGATTATTAAAATTACCACTACCAATCCGCCTACTAAAACTACGATCTGTCTGAGTAAGAATGAATTCATAGTGGAAGTACTGATCGCTTCAGTCGCGCTGACCAATACTATCAACCCAAAAGCTATCAGCAAAAACAAAAATAACACGAAAGGCTTATCAATGTATTTGATCCTTTTAAAGTCCAAAATTACAACCTCCTTAGCTAATTATAAATCCTTCCCAAAATACTGTCTAGTTCAAGAGATTTATGCCGTTTTATTCTTTACCGCCCCTGTTTATTGGATTATCTGTCAATAATATCTTTTATTGTCAAAACCCCTTCTCCACCACCGCGCCAGAAAATGTCCCGGCTTGACCCCCCCCGTTGAAGTGCTGCCCTTATCTTGACAATTCACTGGCGGGCAAAGATTACGGGTATAAAAACGACGACTTTACAAAAATTTTATAAAATTATGATAGTAATTTTTACACCATATTTTATATAATCAAAACTTGTAATCCTTATCATTTTTTATGATTGAACGGAAGGTGTTCAGATGAAGTTTCGCGCAGTTATTAACAGAAACACGGTTTTCTTTTTTGTTGTCACGCTTGCCATCGCCGCCATGATCCGGTACGGATGGAGCAGGGGCATCGACTACTCGCCCCTCAATACCGATAACATCTCTTTTATGCCGGGCCGGGTCACGGAGGTGGTATCCGATCTGACCGAAATCGATGAACATGGCTTACACAGAGGCAGGCAAGATTTACAAGTCGAGCTGCTGTCCGGTGCGCGCGCGGGAGAGGTGATCGACGTGCGGAACACCCTTTCGATAGATCACAGTGTTTATGTGACAAAGGGACAGAAGATCGTTGTTTATCTCGACCAGCATCCCGGAGAATCTTCTTATTTCGCCACAGTACAGAGTTACGAGCGAACAGGGGGCATTTATACTGTTATCGCCTTGTTTTTATGCTTGTTGGCGGCAGTAGGCGGAAAGACCGGCCTTCGCGCGGCCTTCGGTCTGATCTTTACCTTTGTGGTAATTATTTTTCTCCTGATTCCGCTGATCATCCGCGGCGCGCCGCCGGTTTGGCTTTCGTTGGGCCTGATTTTCTGCATCATTGCCGTCTCGCTTATTTCCACATTGGGCTTTACAAAAAAAACCTGTGTCAGCATATTGGGAACCGGTATAGGTGTTGTGTTTTGCTGCGTGTTTTTTGTGCTCGTCAGCAACGCGCTCCATATTACGGGATATAATGTGCCGGAGATCGATACGCTTATCGTGGTCGAGCAGAATACCAACATAAAAGTCGGTGATTTTCTGTTCGTTGGCATACTTATCTCTTCGCTGGGCGCGGTGCTGGACGTTTCAGTCTCCGTGGCGTCCAGTGTGTCCGAACTGAGTGAGACGGACAAAAGCCTCGGCTTCAACTCCCTGTTCCGCTCCGGCATGAGGATCGGACGGGACATCATCGGCGCGACGGCGAATACGCTCATCATGGCTTTCGTCGGCGCCTTTTTTGTTACGCTAATCATGTTCCGCATCTACCACTTCCAGTTTTTTCAACTTATCAACCTCAACGAGATCTCGATCGAATTGTTGCAGGCCGTCGCTTCCGCGTCCGCGCTGATCCTGTGTGCGCCCGTCACAGCTTTTATCGCCGCTCGCATGTACGGCGGCAAATCCGTCAAAAAGAAACCGGTCCGTTCTTAACCTGCGCGGATAAATTTTTACAGTTCTGCTTTACAGATATTTTACTCTTTTTTTTCGAAAACGAGATAGTGCGAAACCAAAACATATTGTATTCTGAACGTGATATCGATATCACATCAAAAAATCGAAAAAAGGAGTCAAAACGGTATGAAAGAATTCCATTTCAAAACGGCAAACACGGTAAAGAGGCTAGTGTCTCTAATACTCATGGTTGTCATGGTCCTTGCCCTTTTTCCCGCATTGGCAAGCGCGGAACCGTCATCTCCGGACGAACTGCTCGTCGCGACGGTATCAGGCGGCGCCATTGAGGAAGAAGTAAGTACGGGCACCGGCGTTCCCCTCTCGGACATCCCGGCCGACGGCTCCATCGTCATTAACATTGATGGCGCTGGAAACAACTTGGGCTCAATCGATGAACCTCTTGACGATGTGGCCGACAAGAGCGCGCTGGAAACAGCGATCGCGGACGCCGAGAGCAAAGCCGGAGCTAACTACACCGCCAATCATAGCGCCAGTTACAGCGCTAACTACTACACCGACGATAGCTGGGCGGTATTGGCCGCCGCTCTCGCAGCGGCCAATGCGGTCCTCGCGAACGACGCGGCTACAACGGACGAAGTCAGCGCCGCTTTGAGCGCTCTTAACTCTGCCATTGCCGGCCTCGTAGAAACCGGCTACTCTTCCCTGACTTACGCCGACCTTCTTATTTCTATGGGCAGCGACGAGAGTGAGCTTATGTTCACCTGGTACACCGCCCAGGCCAGCGCCCAGCTCGCTATCCGCGCTCAGGACGAGGCCAATTTTGAGATTATCAGCACCACTGACGCCCCAAGCGGCGCGAGCTACATCCACAGGGCGACCGCAATCGGCCTCGCCCCCGCCACCACATATGAGTACAGGCTCATAGGCGAAGAAAACACCGCGTCAGACATCTTCACCGTCAAAACCGGTAATGCTGACAGCTTCCGTTTCATCGCCGTGGGCGACCCGCAAATCGGCTCCAGCGATACCGTAAACGACACCAACGGCTGGGTCAATACGCTGAGCCGCGTAACCGCCGCTTTCCCGGACGCCAACTTCATGCTCAGCGCGGGCGACCAGGTCGAGACAGCCAACAATACCGCTCAATACACCGGCTATTTGAAACCCGGCGAACTGAAGAACCTTCCCCTATCGAACGCCGTAGGCAACCACGATGCCGGCAACGCGCTCTTTACGGACCACTTCCAGATGCCAAACGCCACCAAAGTCGGGACCGGGGCTACTAACTACGACTGGTGGTACACCTACGACAACACCCTGTTCATGTTCATCGACGCCAACTACAGGTCCACCACCGCAGGCCACAGATCCATGATGGCAGAAGCCATTGAAGCAAACCCCGACGCGACCTGGAAGGTCGTGGTCTTCCACCAGGGTCCGTACACCAACGCCAGTCATTCCGACAACGACGGCTATGGTTTCCGCACCACCTGGACACCCATGTTTGACGATTTAGGCATTGATGTGGTTCTCAACGGCCACGACCACAGCTATACCCGCGCGTTCCAGATGCTGGGCAATAACCCGCAAAAGGATCAGCAATGGCTCGACGGCGAAGGCAACATCGTGTCCGATGACACCGGCCTGCTGTACGACAAAGTACTCAACCCTACCGGCACGGCTTACTTCGAGCTTAACTCCGGCAGCGGCAGCAAGTTCTACTCCTTGAAAACTCCCCAATACTTCGTGGCCAAGCAGATACAGAGCAACACGGCCAACTTCTCTATCGTCGACGTTAGCGACGAGAGCTTCACCGTTACCACCTACGCGCTGGACGGCCGTTACAACGGAAGCAATCACAGCGTCATTGACACCTATACTATTTACAAGGCGGATACTCCCTTCTCCCTCAGCGCCGCGCCCGGTGAAGAGAAGGTCACGTTGAGCCTATCGGAACTGCCTGCCGACGCGACAGGGGCCGAACTGCAAATTTCCACGGATGACCTCGCATGGCAGACCCTTTCGGCCTCACCCCTGGCGGATGGCGCCGCGAAGGGCGCTTACCTTAGCGACGTACTCGACGGAGCAGCCCCTGCGCTCGACGTGCTCGGACTGAAAGGCGCAACGCAGTATTACTTCAAGCTGACCGTCACGGGCGGTGAGCATGAGGGCGTGTATACGGCGAACGCTGTTACGGAGGCGAAGCTGTATTCGTCCACCTTTATAGAGCGCCATTCAAGCTGGAAATACAACGATACGAACACCGACCAAGGGATAACGTGGCGTGACGAGGCTTTTAACGACAGCGCTTGGAAAACCGGAAACGGACCGCTCGGTTATCCCGGCAGTGATTCCAATCCTACTTTCGGCTTAATAAACTCCGGCACCTTGGTTGACAACAGATCCAATCCCAACGCTTATATCACCTATTATTTCAGGAATACCTTCGATATAGCGGCGGGGGATTTGGCAAATATCAAGAAACTCGATCTCGTCGTGGGTATAGACGACGGATACGTGATGTACATAAACGGCACAGAAGTGCGCCGTCTCTATATGCCCGCAGGAGACATCAACTGGCAGACCTGGGCCACCTATGTCAATGAACCGAGTTCCGCACAGGGAACAGATGCTGCGGACATCACGGCTGCGGCGCTGCCCCTGCTCAAGAGCGGCACGAATACCATAGCCGTCGAGGTGCATAACAGGGATAACACAAGCTCTGATATTTATTTTGATATGGAACTTACCGCCTCGATCAGTCAAACCGCGCCAACCGTTGACAAAGAGGCGCTGAACACGCTCATCACAACGGCGTTCGAAATGACTCAGGAAGATTACACCGCGGAAAGTTGGACGGCGTTTGCCGCCGCGTTTGCGGCGGCGCAGCAAACTGCAGCTGACAGCGGCGCAACGCAGAGTGAGATCGACACTGCCGTAATAATTCTGACAGGGGCGATGAACGCGCTGGTTGCGGTGCCCCCCACGCCTGGCAAAGTTATGGCGGGTATTCGCGTAAACACGGTCAGCGATATCAAAGCCCCTGTTGAATTCACCGTTTCGCTCCGTGGCGCACAAGACGCTGCGGTAGTGGCCCTTGAATTCGAAGTGGACGGCAATAAATTAGGAGATACCGAGATAGCGGCGTTGAATGGTTTTGAGACCATGGGCCCGATTGCCTGGACCGCGCTGAGCGAAGGGCTTTGGCAAGGCAAGGTTACGCTGGTGCTCTACGGAAATGCGGGAGCGGACCAGACGTCCGGCGGCACGGTAGACATCGCCAGACTCAACTATCAAGCAAAAGAACTTGGTGACGCCGTTATGAAACTCACAAGGATTGAAATCGCCGGAACAAATAAACATCCGGACGGAAATACATCATACCTGATAGACAGTGAGATTGAAACGGAAGAAGCCAAGACATCTATTGAGGATATCATTGTCTATTCGCGCTACGACCTGAATAAGGACGCCCGTGTTGACATACTTGACCTGGCCCTCGCGCTTTCGTACTGCCAGTATAAGCAAAGCGACAGCGAATGGGAAAAGGCGGAAAAGTGCGACGTCAATGAAGCCGGCGGCGTCATTGGCGACGGCGAAATCAACATGCTTGACCTTCTTGCTATATTCCTGAATTACACGAACTAACTGCCGCATATTCAATTTGCGTGCCCCATCCGTGCGGAAAATCCCGCGCGGATGGGGCATTGCGATAATCTTAAACCAAGTAAAGAAAGGAGATGTTATATTGATCAGAGGAAAAGTAACCGCGCGAAAAGCAGGTTTATCTTTAATGCTTGTGCTTGCCCTGCTCTTCGTTTTTATCAACCCCGCGCTTGCCGCTACGGAAATCAAAGCCCCGTCAGGAGCGGCGGCCTATGGGTTTTCAATAGATCTTATGGTCAACGAAAGTGAACCATATGCTGGAATACAATTTGAATTGACGCTCAGCGATGAAAGCGCGCTGGAATTTATGTCTTTCACTCAGGGCAATTCCATAAACGGCGCGTCGGAGTATCCTTTAATTTACTCCCATGGGGTCCATTCTTTTGGCTTTTGGAAAGGGTCTAACGCTTTTCAGGGCAGTATGACAGTAGGTACGCTTAATTTTACCTATACCGGAAGTGTCCCGCAAACGATTACGATAACCAGGATGATGGTCGTACGTATAGACGGCAACAATCCGGTGGGGGAAAATAAGGATGCGTCCGCCCTGCCCGTTATCAATGTGTCGCGGGAGACTGCGGCAGTTGGTACAGATGAAACCGGTGGCACAAGTGGTACAGGCGGAACCGGAGGTCAAGGTGCTACAAGTGGGTCCGGCGGTGGAGGCGCTAGCGGTACTGGTAGTGGAAATCCTATAATTGTTATTGAAGATGAAGAAACGCCGTTGGCGGCCCTTGATGAAAAAAAATCAAAATATTTTGATGATGTGCCTGAAGAAGCTTGGCCGTGGGCTGTCAACGAGATCGATTATCTTTACGAGGCGGGCGTGGTGAAGGGTACGGCGCCCAGCATTTACTCTCCGGCGGCCAATATTACTCGCGGGGACTTCATGCTGATGCTGGTGCGCGCGTTCGATCTCAAGGCGGAGATTAGCGGAAATTTTCCTGATGTTCCGCAGGGCAGCTATTATTACGACGCAATCGCTATCGCAAAGACCTTGGAAATCGCCAAAGGAGACGGTATAATTTTTTACCCGCAGTCATTCATTACGAGACAGGATATGATGGCACTGATAGACAGGACGCTGCGGGCAATCGGAAAATCACTGCCGCCTGCCCCGCAATCGGTTTTGTCTCCTTTCTCTGACAATGCAAAAGTATCCGATTACGCGAGAGATTCGGTTGCGGCTCTCGTACAATCCGAGATCATCAAGGGTACCGGAAGCGGTATCAATCCGTTAGGCAATACCACCAGAGCCGAAACGGCAGTCGTCGTACACAGAATCCTTACGATGGATTGATAGAGTTGAAGATATACATCATAACTGTATCAAAGTGTGAAAGTGTGGGAATACGATGAGTTCATATCATGTTCCCACATTTTTAATTCTGATGTTAAAATTATAAATGGGTTACATGCCAATTCCGTTTCCTCATCCAACTGTTGCTGTTTGTTCGGCGTCTGCCGGCCGTTACGCAGTCAGGCGTATTGCGGGAGAGTGTTCTTCTCTCTGCTTCACCGGCTATGAGATAAAACGCGCTGCCGAAACCTTCTTTACTCTATACGCGGCAAATATACTGGAGATGAGCGGTGGGAAATCAAGATATGAAGCGTACAAATGCGTATTGCGCGTTCGGCCGGAAGCTGATTTGCGAAATCCTTGCTCGCGTATAGGGAATACGATAGATAAGAAACTTTATTTATTTTATCAACTAACTTATATGAACCTCTTGTAGGACGGATTCTATCATACGGCCGGACACATATTTTTGCGTATAGTCATGCTGAGGGTGCGCGAACATGTTATGTGTGGCGCCTGACTCGACAAGAACCCCATTATAAAAGAACGCCGTGTAGTCCGAAACCCGCCGCGCTTGTTCTATATTGTGCGTTACCATGATGATGGTGCGCTCTTTCTTTAGCTCGAAAAGGATTTCCTCAATTTTATATGTAGAAATCGGATCGAGCGCAGAGCACGGCTCGTCCATAAGAAGCAGGTTCGACGGCAGCATTAACGAACGGGCAATGCACAGCCTCTGTTGCTGCCCGCCTGAAAGCCTGATTGCCGGAGCATCAAGCCTATCTTTGATCTCATTATAAAGTCCTACCAGTTTAAGCCTCTCCAGGGCAAGCTCTCGCGCTTCTTTCGCGGAACTTCGCACGTGCTCAAGATACGGGATCGTCATATTTTTCATAATCGATGTTGGCAGGGGGTTGGGTTTCTGAAAAATCATACCTATACCGCGCCTTAGGATGCGGACACTCTCCTTATCTTTCAGGCTGTAAACCGATTTGCCGTCAACCATGATACTGCCGGTAAGAATGAAGCCTCGTATAAGGTCGTTCAGCCTGTTTACGCTCCGTAAAAGAGTAGTCTTGCCGCAACCGGACGGTCCGATAAGCGCATAAATGCTGTTAGCTGGGATCTCAAGCTCGATCCCCGAGAGCACAGCTTTATCTCCATACTGAGCCCCGACATTTTGGAATTCAACTGTATTCATCTTCTACTGCTTCCTAACCCGCCGAGCAGTGCGGTAATCGCGTTTAAAATGAGGATAATAACAATCAGCACCAGCGAAGCGGCGAACGCGACGTCGTTATTTTGTCCCTCACCTGCCGGTGAGGCATAATATATATAAGAAGTCAGTGTACTTCCTGTATTACGCAGGGTATCGGCCATATTAAAATACCACGGCTGCTGCCCGGTCATTCTCAGTGTACCGCCTAGCGCGAGCCATACAATCGCGGTATCTCCCATTATGCGCCCCATTCCTAGTACGATACCGGTTACAATCCCCCGGCTCGCCGCTGGAACAGCGATTTTCGTTACCATGCGCCACTTGTCTGCTCCCAAAGCCATCGCCCCGTCAATGTACGAGCGCGGTACCGCCCTGAGAGCCTCCGTCATCGACTTCACCACCGCCGGCAGTATCATTATCGCCATTGTTATGCCCGCAACAAGGAATGAACGCCCGTATGCTCTCTCAATAATAGCGCCACCTCCGTTCTGCACCGGGGTCGAGAGAAATACCAGCTGCGGATTCGTAAAGATCGCCAGCGCAAACAGTGCAATTACGATCGTCGGCACTCCAGAAAGTATATCAATCGCAAGCCCGATACCTCTTGCCGCGGCTCCGCTCGTCCTGTAGAACGACGTATACACAGAGGTAGCAAGCGACAGCGGGATTGCAATTATAATACCGATTAAGGTCAGAAGCACGGTCCCGATAAGCGGAGTGGATATTCCGCCGGAACCCATATCAGCAGCTGACGCGCTTGGTATAGTCGTTAGAAAACGCCATGAAATCTGGTCTTTACCCGCAATAATAACCGTCAGTAGTATCAATAAACACACCGCAACCATCACCGCAACGGCAATCCACGAATACGCCTCCCCGAGCATTGAGTTAATGCGTCTATGTTTCATTTACAAGCCCTCCCGACGAGAACCGTTTTACCAAAAACCTCGCGACCAGTGAGAATACCGTACCCAGAACTAACAGCAACGCCCCGCAAGCGAACAATGCGCTCTCAACTGCCGGAACGCTCATCGCCTCCGACTTGTTTATGATTGCCGCCGACAGCGGCAGTACAGGCGTCAGCAAAGAGATGAAGCCGTACTTTAAATCTGGGATCATCCCCAATCCCCCGCAGACCATCGAAACAGCAATCGCCTCGCCTATCCCGCGGCCGGCTCCCAGTATGAAACCCGCTACGATACCGGGCCTTGCCGACGGAAGTAAAATACGTGAAATAACTCGAAACCGCGTCATGCCGAACGCGTATCCCGTTTCACGGTAGATGTCAGGTACGGAGTACAGCGCGTCCACGGACAGTGTTATCACCGTAGGTGCAATCATAAATGTAAGCACTATTGAGGCTGACAGTAAATTGCGGCCAGTCAGGTAGAACTCCGAAACTACTTTTTCTATATCAAGCGTAATGAACTGGTCGACAAACGGTACGACCAGCATCGCGCCAATCAATCCAAACACTACGGAAGGTATCGACGCCATAAGCCTGACTACGGCAATCAACGCAGATGCGAGCGGCCTAGGCGCGAACTCACATATTGTGATTGCCGAGCCTATACTAATAATCCCAGAGAATATAAGCGCAATCAGTGTCGTAACAAGCGTCCCGGCTATCAGCCCTGCCATTCCAAATGTCAGCATCGGATCGCTGACCGGGGCGTAGAACGCCTCCGAGATTTGTTTGTCGAAGCCTCGGTTGATTAGCAACCCCAAACCGTTATGGGAGATTACAGGCCACGCTTTTATAAACACAAACGCAAAAATAAACAGAATCGCCACAATCCCGGCTAACGCTCCCAGGCGCATAAGACACTCTACCGGATGGAATTTGAACTTTGTTTTTTTCATCATATAATGTAATCCTGCGAAATTCCGGCGAGGTTTAAATCCTCGCCGGAAGCGGTATAAAGCAAACTATTCAGCACTTTTATTTACAGCGTTATGTATCCTTCTTTCTGAACTATCTCTTGCTGAACTATCGCTGAACGCAGATAGTCAATCAGACGCGCGTTAATTCCGGCAGCAGTACCTTTTGTCATAACATACAAGCTGCGTGAGAGCGGATAAGTCGCGTTTTTAACGGTCGCGTCGCTTGCGTCAATACCGTTCAGTGAAACCGCGCGGACTGTGCTGTCCACAAATCCGATAGAATCAAAACCAATCGCGTCTTCATCATTAGCGACCGCTTGCTTAATCAGCGCGGAGGAGGTGAATGGAATCGATTTTTCAACTACGGTTTTCCTGTCAAGAAGCATTTCCTCCAGGGTAGCGAGCGTTCCGGAACCGGTCTCACGGGTCTGAACTTTAATTGTTGCGTCATTGCCACCGACTTCCGTCCAGTTCGTGATCTCGCCGAGGAAAATCTTCGCGGCTTGCTCGGTGGTCAAGCTTGTAACCGGATTCTTCGGATTTACGATGATAGCGATAGCGTCGTTTGCCATTTTGACCGGTGTGATTTCGGCCATCTCATCGGCGGTAAGGTCACGGCTCGACATACCAACATTGTTAGCGCCGCTTTGAGTGTCCTTGATGCCGGCTCCAGAACCACCGCCGGCCACGGTAACCGATAAACCGCCGTTCTGTCCCATGAGCTTGTCCGCGGCCGACTGCATGATCGGTAATACGGTCGTTGAACCGGAAACCTTGATCGAGCCAGTCAAACCGGTGAAGTAGGAAACCTTAGCGGTCTTGGTTGCAGTGTCATAACTGACCGCAGAGCCAATGGATTCAAATAAAAAACGCATCGGAACCATGGCGCTGCCTGTGTTAACGGGCGGATCATAAGCGGCGGGAATTTGATATGCGACGCCGTTTACAGTGTACGCTCTGGAAGCCATCTTAAACACAACGGTATAGCCAGCAGTCTTAATCGTCATTTCTTGATTCGGTTGATTCCAAGATACGTCTGCTCCGAGATATTCTGTGAAAAAGCGCCCTTGGACCAGAGTAGTGCCACCTTCGGTGAGTATCGGCGCTACGGTCGGGGTAACGATTTTACCGTCGATCTCAATGCTAATCGAAAGAGGATCGGCAGCTGACGCCGACAGTGCGGGGAACATTGCCGTGGCCATCATAACCGCCAGTAGCAGGGAAATAAGTTTACGTTTCATTTTTTACACCTCTCTTTATTTTTTCAACTTCATTATCCCCTCTCATTGTATAAGGCGTGTTATTATATTGTTATAGTTATGTAAAATTTTCTGCGGGAAAGACTGCTGTCTGAACCGATCTCGCTTGAAAGCGCCTAGTGACCTGATCCCACAGCAATCCTCCGCGTTATATCCATTTTATCAACTGCAAACAATCCGCCATTAACGGCAGTTACTCCCAGCCAATGAACATACAAATGGATATTACTCTGTTTGAATTTGTCCATATCGAAAACCTCACCTTCTCTCTTTGTGTCTTCAGTTAAGGCGGTTATATCATACGTTCAAACTATACTCAACTAGTTTGGTAAACAGCTAAATTTCCCGTGACAATAAAGTGCTAACCATTACCCCTTTTCACTTTTTAAATCACTTTATGAAAATATTCGTTAATTCGCTGCTCTTTTTAATCCCAGTATAGGTATATTAGCTACTAAGGCAACCGTATCTTTTTCATTTTCTAACGTAACTTGCAAAGCTGCTTCATCTATCTCTAAATAATGACCGATCAACCGTATCATGTCTTCTTTTAATTTATTCAATATTTCCGGAGAAATTGAAGCCCGGTCATGAACCAAAACTAATTGCAGCCTTTTTTTGGCGACGTCTTTGCTATTAGACCCATCCTTCCCAAATATTTTAGTTAGAAAATCCACAATGATCATGTTCCTCCCCCCTATTTAGCAAGTCTTAATATCCTGCGAAAACGGTCTATAAAATTTTCCGTATTACTGTCATAAACAGGAATAGGCAGGTACTCTCCAGTTATTCTATGCGCTATACGTTTATAAGCCGCGCCGGCGGGGGAATTATTTTCTAAAACAGCCGGTTCTCCTCTATTTGTAGATACAATTATAGATTCATCTTCCGGTACCACGCCCAATAATTCAATTGATAATATGTCTAATATATCGTCTATGTCCATCATGTCTCCATGTTTAACCATTTTAGTACGCAGCCTGTTTATGATCAAACGCGCCCCTAACAGACCCGCCGCTTCTAATAAACCTACGATGCGGTCTGCGTCCCGCACTGAAGAAACTTCCGGCGTCGCTACAACAACAGCGTTGTCAGCGCCGGCAATGGCATTTTTAAACCCTTGCTCTATACCGGCTGGGCAATCAACTAAAATAAAATCAAACTCTTTCCTAAGTTCATTAGTAAGGTTTTTCATTTGATGAGGCGTGATGGCTGTTTTATCTTTGGTTTGAGCGGCCGGCAGCAAGCACAGTCCCTCAAAACGTTTATCGCGAATAAGCGCTTGTTTTATTTTGCAATTGCCGTTGACCACATCTACGATATCAAAAACGATGCGATTTTCCAGCCCCATTACTACATCCAGATTCCTCAAACCCAAATCGGTGTCTACCAAAACCACTTTATGATTCATCATAGCTAAAGCAGTTCCCAAATTAGCTGTAGTGGTGGTTTTCCCCACTCCGCCTTTTCCGGATGTAATTACTAATACCTGACTCTTCATTTTTTACCCTCCATTCAATTTTTCAGCTTTTCTATTACTACTTTTCCTAATTTAATCCTGGCCAGCTCTGGTTCTTGGACATTTTCATTTTCTCCCTCCGGAGGGCGGGTAACGTGATCGGCTATTCTCAATTGAGTAGGTTTCAACCTGTAAGCGGCAATTATAGTACTTTCATCCCCATAATAACCGCAATGCGCAATACCTTTCAAAGACCCCATGATCATTATATTTCCTCCAGCAATGACTTCAGCACCTGGGTTTATATCTCCCAAAATGGCAATATTTCCCTTGTGGAAAACGCGCTGTCCCGCTCTAAGATGACAAGACATCATTATCGTGTCCGTATAATACGGCATTCTTTCCACCAGAACCGATCGTTCTTCAAGATCGTTACACTGCTGCGCTATAATTTTTTTTAAATGTACTCCATAATCCAGTAACAGATCCTCAATCTCCTGAAATTGCTTATTGTTTAACGAACGCCTACCAACGTCAATAATAATTTGCGTACCGGGAGTAAATTCCCCCGCGCGTGTAAGTTTTTTGGCCAAGCCTTCCTTTATTTCCTTAAAAGTATAAAAAGCTTTAAGATCTATCAGCTTTTCAGCTCCGCCATTTATTATGCCAGTTTGCACTTGATAGCCCCCTATCTGAATCATGGTTTTGTATTTTACCTCCTATTATTTCTCTTTTTACCTTTTATTTCCTTTGAAAAAAAAGCAAAAAAAAAGAGGTAATCTCATATTATTACGCTTTTTTAGTCGTTTTCCCCGCACAAAATTATTCACTTTTTCAGCAGTATTATACATTATTGATCGCAACCGTTAATCCCGCCGTAATAGCCGCAAAATATCTATGTTTTTAACAATGGCATAAAACTGGCGTTTTTTCGTCATCATCCTTCATGTCAAGGGCGTATATTCTCTAAATCAAGCTGATCGGGTATTATTATCTGAGGTTCATAAGTATCTGTTTCAAAAATATTTTCTTCTCGACCGGCCTCTGTTTCTTCGGGGTTTTCATTTACGCTTTCTTCATCTGGCAAAGGCTCCGTATCTGGCAGCGGGACCTCATTCACAGACGTTGATGATGGTATCGTTCTGTTATCAGATACTGCATTTTCATTATTAGCTGGATTCAAATGATCCACCACCCCAAAATATTGCTCGAAAACCGCTTTACACACGAGTCCGGCCGATCCTGATCCGCTGCTTCCATACTCTATGATTCCGGCAAAAGCCACCACCGGATCATCAACCGGAGCAAAAGCTACAAAAACCCCATGCACTTCTTTCAAGCTATTGTCGCCTGCGCGTCCGGTCTCAGCAGTTCCAGTTTTAGCGGCAACTTCAATATTATTGGGGAAATTAGCGAAAAGGCTATACGCCGTTCCGCCAGGTTCAGTCACCGCAGCCATTGCCCTTTTCGTCCAAGGAAGAATAGAATCGGCGTTCGCTAATACACTGAGTATTTGCGGTTGAGTCTGCTGCAACAGATTATTGTCAACATCAACTACTCTATCGACTATAAACGGTTTCATCAATTGACCGCCGTTAGCAATAGTACTCACATAATTCGCTAACTGAACAGCGGTGAAATTATTATATCCTTGCCCAATGGACATATTGAAAGTGTCAAATTGCTGCCAATTGGTATTAAAATTAAAATCTATTTCGTAGCGCGCGTTTAAATTTTCTATTTCCTTATTTTTAGCTTCATTGAGTTTAACAATTTCTTCGTCGGCAGCAGCTTGAGCTAAAAGCTGGTTATATTTTTCCTCTAGATCCGCCAGTTCATTTTTATACCGTCTTTCCAATATAATAGTATTTATTTCCTTTTTCCACTCAGACGTAGGCAGAAGCCCTGAAACCTCATCAGGCAAATCTATGTTTGTTTTTTGCCCTAAGCCAAATTGTTCCCCTATTTCAATTATTACGTCTTTACTGGCGCGGCGTCCCATTTCCTGAAAATAAGTATTACAGGAACGAGCCATAGCTGTTATATAATTTACATTGCCATGCACTCCCGTGCATCTGATATTTGGTCTTATCCAATACGCGCCATTACAGTTCACATAATCCTGTAAAGGGTCCATAACTCCCGCCCTCAAAGCGGCCATACCGGTAATAGGTTTAAACGTAGAGCCGGGAGGATAA
>JAISDD010000026.1 GCA_031265005.1 Syntrophomonadaceae bacterium
TTTAGTGCCCTCTGAGCTACCCCAACATAGTAACCAGTTGTTGTATGGTTATATCCAACGTAAACAGTATCTGGAACTGTATAGCCAACACCATTAATAGTAAGATAGTATGAGCCAGCTATTGCCGATCTGCCAGTTGATATGTTGATGTCTCCGACGCCCGTTGCAGCAGCTGGCACACCAATCGCTGTAACAAGGATACAAACCAAAAATAGAATAGAAATGATTTTTTTCATGTATTTTCTCCTTATAGTTTTTTAGTTTTTTTGACAATTTTTGAACATTTTCTACGCTCACAACAATTTAGCTAGACAATCTGTAGCGGGTCGTTCAATTTATTTTGCCCATCGGAATCACCCCCCAATTACCGTTCTATAAAGTAATGCCATGAGCGGGCAAAAAAGTAACACATTTTTCTGATTTTCAGTTGATTTTGTCAAAATCAACTGAAAACACCTGCCCAAATTTAGGCAGGTGTTTCAATTTATTCTCTTTATCAGGCTATGCCATTACAGATGCTGTCATATATACATCCGTATCACTTCCGGTGCTGTTTCCGGCGTAAAATGTAACCACCGCATAATAATATGAACCAGAAGTGCCTGCATACGTTACTGAACTTAAATGATAGTAAGCATTACTTCCCATCATGTTGGAATACAATGAATTTGCACTAAAAAAAGTTTTTACCGTTAAGCCGTTGGAGTTTTTTACGTCAATTCTTGTTGCCCCAATATTTGTCATAAGGCCTGTTCCGGTAATGTTGAAATTGATTCGCAGATTTCCATTTCCTGTAGCTGCAATGCGGGCATTGCAATTATCAATATAGTAACTTGCGCGGGCTTCCGCCGCCATTGTTGCGGGAAGGATAGCCATTGAAAGAATCAACACAAGTACGACCATGCGCATAAAACGCTTTTTCACTAAATCACCTCTCATAAATCGAATCGACCATTTTGATTAAATCTTCTTTGTTTTCAAGTCCGGAAATACTACACTCGATCTTCCCATTTATCCATACCGTTTTATAACTACCCATATTTGTCATAATGTAATGCTGGACTCTGCTAACTTCATAAATTTCAGGATTACTGTCATCTTTTTGAAACCGGTTGCCTTGGAATAAAGAATATTGCACAATAATCGTTTCCACACCGTCGCTGAAGATAGCGATGACCATAAGCCCAGAATTATCATCATACATAAAATCAACCTGTTCAAAACCCACGGGCAGGTATTTGGGAACCAGCTTATCCGATATGCCGTATGAATCCAATGCGGTCTGCAAATCATGGAACTCCTTCGACGTTTCGGAAAAAGAGTTTGAGGTATTATCAGGACTTGAATTTGCGGAAAACTTGAAAATCTCTGACGTCCACTCTGCAAGTACTTCCCAAATGTCAAGGCCGAATGCTTGCGCGGTGACAGTGCCGCCAAACAGTAATGCTATGACAATCGCAGCCGCAATTGCGACCTGGGTCAGAGACCTTCTTTTCCTCAAAACTACCGGATGAGATGTCTTTGCAGCATTTAGCGGTATGTCCACTGTGTTCAGCGGTTCCGACTGTGCGTGCTCACTTGCAAATTCCCGCCACTTTTCGTTTATATTACAGTCCGGCTGCCGCGCCGTCTTTTCATTTAGGACGGCGTTTATTCTTTTTATGAATTCAACATCAGTATGACTCGACATCATCTCTGTGCGCAGCAGGTCTTTCAGTTGTTCCTCGCTCAGCGTATTTAGAATATCAGTGAATTTCGCTTCACGTTGCTCTTTAGACATCCTGTGTACCTCCTTCCAACTACTAGTGCCATGAGAGGGCATAAAAGTAACACATTTTATAAATTTTTTTATGAACTGCTGTAATTATTTTTTAGTCGGTCTTTTGCCCGTTTAATACGCATTTTACACGCGCCGATCGATATACCGTATTTACGCGCCAGTTCTTTAATTGAATATCCCTGTATGTAAAACTGTATCAGCAATTCCATTTCGTGATTGTTATCTTCATTTATTAAAGAATTTACTTCATGGCCCGTGTCCATTGCTTCAATTTCAGGCGTGTCCTCCAGAGAAACAAAATGTTTCAGCATAGTGCGCTGGTCACGCCACATATGCCGAACGTTGTTTTTCAAAACAACATAAAGCCAGCCAACCGGACTGGGGCTGGCTGTGAGCTTGTCAATATTTTCAAGGGCAACGACAAAGGTGTCCTGTACCGCGACCTCTGCCAACGCTTGATTGTTTAGCATATAGGAAGCAACGGAGAGCATTTCCTTATATTCATCGCGGAAATATTCTTCTAAAGTTTTCAGACGTTCGTCCTTTACAGGCTCGATTATCGGCACCGCCGCGCAGTCCTCCTTTTTCTGTTTCTGAGGCGAATGACGTGTGGGCTAATTTTCCAAACAGAAGCCGTCAACGACAAGATACAATAATTCTTCTGTTTTTTCAAGCTTATTGTCACTGACGGATGAAAGCAGCAGATTGATATTTCCGAAAGAAGATGGGCGAGATTCACCGTAAATCAGACAATCGATACTGACTTTCAGCGCCCCGGCTACACGGAAAAGGGAATGTACGCTCAAAGATTTGAAGCCGCCTTCGATTTGTATGATATACCCTTCGCTCAGCTCCGACATCTCTGCAAGCGCCGCCTGCGTATAATTTCTTTCTATTCGGTATTTCCGTATATTCCGGCCAATAGCCTTTTGAATTTCATATCGAAAAATATTATGGGGGTATTCTATGCAGGCTCTTACGAATAACAGCTATCACAGCGAAACGGCTGCAATCCCCTTTGGCTTCATCTGTTTATGGATATACCGGATAAAACGCCGCTTTACACTTGTAAAAGGCGGCGCTTTTTGATATTATAACTACCATGCATAACGATTTGGCCGCGCTTTTTCCGGCCGGCTTTGTATGATTGAGGTAACAGGGCTTTGAATATTCTCCAATCCGTAAAAACACCCGGGGACCTCCGGGGTCTCGGCAAAGAGGCGCTTGAGCGCCTTGCGTCGGAGCTCAGGGACTTTCTTATAGAGCATGTTTCGAAAACCGGCGGGCACCTCGCCTCAAACCTCGGGGCTGTCGAGCTCACGCTGGCGCTGCACCGCGTTTACGATACGGAGAGGGACAGGCTCGTTTTCGATGTCGGGCACCAGAGCTATGTCCATAAAATATTGACCGGCCGCAGGGCGGAATTCGGCACACTGCGTCAGCTCGGCGGCCTTTCCGGGTTTCCGAAGCCGTGCGAGAGCGTGCACGACGCGGCTGTTTCGGGTCACGCCTCGACCTCGGTTTCCGTCGCGCTCGGCATGGCGCGGGCGAGAACGCTCTCCCACGGGGATTATTGCGTTGCAGCGCTCATCGGCGACGGCGCGCTGACCGGCGGGACGGCCTACGAGGGCCTGTGCGACGCCGGGCAGTCCGGGGAGGCGCTCGTCGTCATCCTCAACGACAACGGCATGTCCATCGATAATAATGTCGGAAGCATTTCCAAAACGCTGGCAAGGCTCCGTGTCAGGCCGGGGTATTTCCGCTTCAAGCGCTGGTATCGCCGCCTTTTCGGGCAAATGCCCGCGCTGTATCGCTTTAACCATCGGATTAAGGAATGGTTCAAGCGCCGCCTGCTGCCCGGAAATATTTTCGATGACCTGGGCTTCTACTATCTCGGCCCGGTCGACGGGCATGACCTGACCCGGCTCGAGGCCGTCCTTGGCTGGGCAAAGGAACTGAAGACCCCTGTGCTTGTCCATGTGATCACACAGAAGGGCAGGGGCTACGGCTACGCCGAGCGGGCGCCGGAGATCTACCACGGGGTAGACGCCTTCGACAGCGACAGCGGGGTGGGCGCGTGCCATCAGGGCAGCTTTTCCGAGGCCTTCGGGGCTGCGCTCTGTGCGCTGGCGGAAAAGGACGGCAAAATCGTTGCGGTTACGGCGGCCATGTGCGCCGGAACGGGACTCTCCGGCTTTGCAAAGGCCTATCCCGAACGCTTTTTCGACGTTGGGATCGCCGAGGAGCACGCCGTCGCCATGTGCGCGGGGCTGGCCGCCCGGGGGGCAAAGCCGGTTTTCGCGGTGTATTCGAGCTTCCTCCAGCGCGCTTACGATATGCTGATTCATGACCTTTCCCTCTCGAAATGCCATGCTGTCCTCGCCGTTGACCGTGCGGGCGTCGTCGGCCGCGACGGAGAGACCCATCAAGGCGTTTTCGACGTGGCCTTTCTTTGCTCCGTGCCGTACATGGCGGTGCTTTGTCCGGCCAGCTTCGCGGAGCTGCGGGACATGCTCGCCCTTGCGCTGGATCGCGTCGGGGGGCCGGTTGCCGTCCGCTATCCCCGGGGCGGCGAGGGCGAATACAAGGCAAGCGCCGGTTCCGCGCCCAGCTCGCTGCTGCGCGAGGGCCGCG
>JAISDD010000063.1 GCA_031265005.1 Syntrophomonadaceae bacterium
CTGAATCGGGAGTTTTTGTAGTCTGCGGAGCAGATGACGGGGATACGATAGCAGAATTTGTTCGCAGAACAAAGGGAATATACTGTAGCGTTTACGCCTTCGAAATGGACGAACAAAACGCGGATTCTTTGGAAAAAAACACCTGTAAGTTTGAAAATGTCTTTACCGTCAGGCAAGGATGTTATAATAAAAATGGAACTGTAAATTTTTCGTCAGGGCAGGGCTTTAATTCTAATATCAATGAAAACGGCGAAGAAGTAGCTAAAGTATGCCGGCTGGACGATTTTATGAAAGACAAAGCACAGCCCACTTTTATAAAAATGGATATAGAAGGGGCGGAACTCAGCGCTTTGCAAGGCGCGGAATTTATAATAAGGAACTATAAGCCGCTGCTGGCTATATGCGTTTATCACAAACCGGATGATATATGGGAAATTCCTTTATATATAAAAAGCCTGTGTCCGGAGTACAAATTTTATATGCGATCGTATTCGATTATACCTCTAGAATATGTTCTTTACGCCGTTGTATAGATATTATTTACACAAGGAGTATTTTATGAAACTACTGGACGAACTGAAAGCTTATGAAAACACCAACTGGCTAAACAATACAATTGGTAAAATAAGTAAACGGGGGGGGTAATCCTTTATGGCGCCGGAAACTACGGAAAAACCATTGTTGATATTTTAATTAAAAACGACGTTTCCGTCTTCTGTTTCTGTGATGACGACATAAATAGACTTAAAAAACGGCAAATAAATGGCACAGATGTTATTACTTTAAAAGAAGCATTTCTTAAATATGGTGAAGATGCACTAATACTTATTTGCTGTTCTTCTACAGATGATGTAATTGATAAAATGAGGCGTAACTGCGTTGACATTGGTTTTAAAAACATACATTACTATAAACATTTACAGTTTGCGTCCTCTTATGAAACAGTTTGCTCTTTGTCGAAAATTGAAAGCAAATTGGAGACGGCGTATACTTTATTGGAGGATAAGCGGTCAAAGGAAATTTTCAAGCACGTATTGACGGCCAGGATTTCCGGCAGAGATTCTTTGCCGGAGGAGGTCATTGACGAATGTCAGTATTTTGACCCGGACATCGTAAAATTAACGGAAGCGGAAGTTTTCTTAGACTGCGGAGCCTATGACGGGGACACGATACTGGCGTTTATAGAGAAAACGGACGGAAAAATTCACAGCGCCTATGGATTTGAGATCGACCAGGAAAATTTTAGATTATTGCAAAAAGCTATCCGGCCTTTTGACAATATTTTTGCGGTCGATTGCGGATGTTATAGCTATAACGGCGTTGTGAATTTTTCTTCCGGTTTTGGAATCAGCTCAATGATTGATGAAAAAGGTGAGGAAACGGTAAAAGTATGCCGATTGGACGATTTTATGAAGGACAAAGTACCGCCCACTTTTATAAAAATGGATATAGAAGGGGCGGAAATCAGCGCGTTGCAGGGCGCGGAATTTATAATAAAGAACTACAAGCCGCTGCTGGCTATATGCATTTATCACAAACCGGATGATATATGGGAAATTCCTTTATATATAAAAAGCCTGTGCCCGGAGTACAGATTATACATTCGGGCCTACTCAGATTTACTAAAGGAATTTATTCTTTACGCCGTAGCGTGACGGAATAAGCCCGGCTTTAGTCAGGCAAAGTATTGTTTTTTACGGAGGAAACGCTGTGAATTATGACCAAAAGACCTTAATATTGGCGGAAATACAACGCCTCGTAGACCAAGGGCAAATACCTGAAGCGAAAAATTTTTTTGCTAAAAGCGTCGCCATCGGGGAAAAAGAAAAAGCCTCTTATCTTCCGGAGCTTTATTATGAATACGGATGTTTTCTGTTTAACCTGGAAGATTATGAAGCGGCTTTGGAAAACCTGGTCAAATCCTATGACATCGGTTATGAACGGAAGACCGTCAAAGAAGTCATTGTATACGCTTACATAACCCCTAATCTGGAAACTTTGCGCGCCAACTACCAAGCCAATAAAGCCAAAATAGCCGGCGGCGCGCCGGAATTCGAGGACCTGCCTTATTTAGCCGTTCCAGCTTCAGACGAGGTTTATTATTTATTTGACTGGACGCGGGAGAAGATAGCAAAAGTGGAAAACCACCAAATCCCCGTTGACGAACAGACTGATATCATCGCGGCGGCGCGGGAGTATTATTATTACGCGCTGGAGCAAGGGCAGGATAAAAGCCTCTATTTTTTATGTCCGGAGCGGGATGAATTTTGGTCTTGTTTAGCTATGGCGGAAAGCGGAGCGGAGGAAATTATTTTGTTTTCATCTTTAAATGAACTGCGCCCTTATTTTTCCGATACGGACATAGCGCTGCCCAAAAATGTTTTAGCGGATGAAGAAAGCCACCCAGCCGTCACGGAAATCTTGAATACGGAATATGAGCGCCGGCTGGCTATGTTCGGGGAAGCTCAAAAAACGGACCTCATATAGTTAATAAAAACGTGTTTGGAAATGTTTTTATACTAATCCGCTCTAAAGGAACTAATTTAATGCGGATTAGTATTATCTTCCGTGTCGACCGGCACGGCGGCTATGTTTTTTAATTTGCGCTCCATGACCCGTGAGCGGCGTGAAGCTTCTTCGATAGAATTGCTGGCTTCCTGAAGTTTTTTCTGGGTTTTTTCCAAAACGGCCCCGAATTTCAAGAACTCCGCTTTAACCGCGCTCAGCACCTGCCATACTTCTCCAGACCTTTTTTGGATGGCCAGAGTCCTAAAACCTACGGACAGAGAGGTTATCATAGCGGTTAAAGTAGTAGGCCCAGCAATAGTAATCCGGTATTCCTGATGTATCTTCTCAAATAAACCGGGCCGCCGCAATACTTCAGCGTACAAACTTTCCGTCGGCAAAAACATAATGGCAAACTCGGTAGTAGAAGGAGGCGCGACGTATTTTTCCGAAATACTCTTGGCTTGCTGCTTAACGCGGGTCTCCAATGCTTTGGCGGCAGCTTCTATGAGCTCAAGATCGGATTTATCATAAGCTTCCAGCAAGCGGTGATAATCTTCCACAGGGAACTTAGCGTCTATAGGCAGCCAAACGCCTTTTTCATCCGCGTCCGGGCCGGGAAGCAAGACAGCGTATTCTACCCGCTGAGAATTGTTTTTTATGTCTACATTGGCTTGGAATTGCTCCGGCGTTAAAATGTCGGCCAGTATATTTCCCAGTTGTATTTCTCCCCAAGTCCCCCGGGTTTTGATATTGGTCAGGACTTTTTTCAAATCGCCTACGCCCGCCGCTAAACTCTGCATTTCCCCCAGCCCTTTATAAACCGCTTCCAAGCGCTCGCTCACCATCTTAAAAGACGCTCCTAAACGCTGTTCTAAAGTGGAATGAAGCTTTTCGTCGACCACTATGCGCATTTGTTCCAATTTTTGATTATTGTCCTGCTGGAGGTCCCGCATTTTTTGTTCTAAAATAGTTCGCATACTTTCCAGCTGCTTTTGGAGAGAATCGTTCATTTGTTTAAATTCTTGAACGCTTTCCGAGCTTAAAGCGCGGATGCGCATATCCAAAACGCCGCGGATCTGTTCAAGTTGATTTTGCTCCAAGGTATTGAAGTGAGTGTAGTTGTTTACCAAAACATCTTGCAGATTTTTCAAAATAGTATTTAATTCTTCGCGATTCTGCCGCGCCGAACGGTTTAATTCTTCGCGCAGGGCGGTCATGTTTTCCCTGACCGAACGCTCAATGTCCGCGCCGATTTTCTCCCCCGCGTCCTGAGTATCATAAAAACCCGCGCGTTTTTTATTCAGCGCCAGTAAGTAAATGACCGTAACCAGCACCAGCGCGTTAATAAATAACGAAATCACTGCCAGCAGAACAAGGGAATCCATATTCACACCTCCTGCCCTAATGTTATACTATTCTCTATTAAAAACGCAGACAAATATAACCTAATACCCTTTCTAGGGCACTTAGGTCACGAGATTTGCCTGCGGCTAAGGAAAATACCCCTGCGGGGCACAAGATAGTATGTACTAACGTGTGCCCCAAAGGGGCATGCGGATTAGTATTAGCAGATAGTCCCTATATAATCCGTAAATATTCCGCCCTTGAATAGCCACGGCTATTTTATTCTGTAAAAAGTTTTGCGGTCCGCATTTGTTTTTGTTTGGTAGCCCCAAGGGGAGTCGAACCCCTGTCTCCGCCGTGAGAGGGCGGCATCCTAGGCCACTAGACGATGGGGCCATTCGTATTTTAGCTGTTCAAAATACCTCTATAATATTAACATATATAAGCGCAAAAAACAAAGCGTTAAACTAATAAAAATATGTTGTGGATTATCAACGTTTATTTTCCCTTTAATTCCAATAAAGCAGCGAGTGTCTGCTTTGCGGATCGAAGGTAATTTTGCCGCTGAGCAAAGAGCCTAAGCGGGCGGCGCTTATATAATAATTATTGTCATCATACACTAATTCTTCCATCGGCAATAGCTGCACAGAATTATTGCGATTCCACGTGAAACAATTGTTTTTTTGATCCCATCCTATAGAGCAGTTGCCGACAAGCGCGGCAGAATAATCAAGCGGCAGATACAACCTGTTTTGAATCAAACGGGCCTGACCGGAAAAAGCTTTTTTTACATCTATAAACCCTTCTTTGGTATCGATATTCATGCTCAAGATATGTGCAAAGTCAGGCTTTCCAGCCACTGCTTCCTTCAGCAAAGTAAGGCCGGAAGATATTTCGCTGCCGTCAGTAATTATCAGATCCGGAGTTATCCCTATGGTATTATAGGCGATTTTTTTAGGAGTGAGGACGTAATTGCTGGTAAATTTCAAATAATCTTCAGAACCGACCATTACGACGGATTGCCCGCATAACTTGCCATAAGTTTTTTGTCCTATCAATAAGCCTTTTTGGTAATCCTGAACAGCGCCGGCAAATACTTCCGAAGCGCTCGCCGTATAATCGTCCACTAAAAATACCATAGGAATATCGTATTTAATCTCGTTGTTATTGAAATAAACAGGAGATAATGGGTAATCGCGGCTCTGATACCACATCAAAATCCCTCCGCCGAAAAAATCGTCAGCCAGTTTTATACATTCTTCCAGATAACCGCCGCCGTTTCCGCGCAAATCCAGTATCAATCCGCTGATATTCTCGTAACGTTGGAGTTCCTGGGTGAAAATTTGAGCCATATTTTGGGAAAAGGAAGTTAATTCCACATATAGGATATTATCTTCCATCATCAACGACCGAACTATCGGAATTTGAAAAGACGTAATCGCCAAAGTAAACTCCGCCGGCTTGTCATCATGCAGCACCGTCAGGTTTATGCTGCCGGCGGATTGCGCTTCGTAAAATAATCTTGACACAGCCGCATTATCAACCATTTCCGATAAACTGTTGCCGTTGACAGCGATAATAATATCGCCTGCCTTTATGCCCGCTTTAGCTGCCGAACTGCCTTCATATACCTCCAGAATCAGCAGGCTGCCGTCTTCCATTAAAGATAGATAAGCTCCGATACCGCTATATTGCCCCTCGACACTGTTAACAAAAAGCGCCATGTTCTCCATGTCAAAAATCTCTGTATAAGGGTCATTTAAATTTTTTATGATTTCGTCCGCACTGGAATACGATAATTGTTCCTCGCTCAGCACATCCACATAAGCATTGCGCAAAATATCCCTTACTGTTTCGACCTCCGGAGCCGCAACAGCCGCCGAGCCTGAAAATATGCTTAAAAGCAAGCTTAAAAGCAGTATAAAAGCAATTTTTCTAAATATATTTGACTTTTTCATCATTTATTTTGACCCCTCATATGAGAATTTATAATCCGGCCTATTCAACAATATTCGACGCCGCTTTCCCTCTACCTTCAAAGCGGCAAATTTTACATGTTTTTTATCATGTAAAAAACAAAGCCCTCGTTTGGCAGCGTTTACCAACGAGAGCTTGGGTCTCATGTCAAAACATAATCCTTCAAAAGATAAAAACTAAGCGGCGTAATTATTTTATTTCAACACTGCCGCCGGCTTCCGCAATTTTCTCTTTGATTTGAGCGGCTTCTTCCTTGCTCACTTTTTCTTTTATGGGATTGGGGCATTCGTCAACTAAAGTTTTAGCTTCTTTCAATCCCAGGCCGGTTATTTCACGGACCACTTTTATAACATTGATTTTCTTTTCGCCGGCTGAAGACAAAATTACATCAAATTCGGTCTGTTCTTCCGCCGCGTCCGCTTCGCCGCCGCCTCCGCTTGCGGGCGCCGCGGCAACAGCTACCGGAGCAGCCGCGCTAACGCCGAATTCTTCTTCCAGCGCTTTCACTAATTCCGACAATTCAAGAACGGTTAACCCTTTAACAACTTCAATAACTTCCTGTACTTTACTCATTTATATTTACCTCCTAATTTTTAAGTTTTATTTTAATTATAAATTTTTTACAGCCATTGCTATGATTTTTTTAACCGGCTTCTTTTTGAAGACGAATTTGCTCCACAGCTCTCGCTAACCCGGTCAAATTAGCGTTTAGCACATATACCAAACTAGTTATGGGAGCTTGCATGGTTCCCAGCACCGTAGCGATAAGCACTTCGCGGCTGGGCAGTTCTGATAAAGTTTTTATTTTGTCCGCTGAAATCAATTTTCCATCTAAAAGCCCGGCTTTAATTTCCAATTTTTTGATTTTCTTTATAAAATCATACAAGGATTTAACCGGTCCGACTAAATCGTCTTTGGAAAACAAAATAGCGTTAGGTCCGTTGATATATGGAATAATCTCTTCCATATCGTGGCTGCGAAGGGCAAATTCCACCATAGTATTTTTCATTACCTGATATTCCACGCCGGGAGTGCGTAACGCGTTACGGAGTTCGCTCATTTCATCTACGGTCAGTCCGCGGTAATCCGTAAATACGATCAACTGGGCGGCAGCAATTTTTTCAGCTATCTGTTTTACAATTTCCTTTTTTGGTTCAATGTTAGGCATTCATTTCTCACCTCTTTCATAGGTTTATTTACATTTGTCTCAACACCGCAGCCGGTGCGCCGGATAAAGGACTTTAAAAACTAAAAACCTCTGCGCGAGGGCAGAGGATAATATACCATAAAAGTACTCTTTATCTCATAACCTCGGCTGGTGAATTTTTGGTTCTTTAAGGCATTCGCCGCCTGCTGTCTCAGGTTTTATTTTCAATTTATATACACAAATTAATTTTAAAGCTCAATTTTTCTATTAACCGGCT
>JAISDD010000112.1 GCA_031265005.1 Syntrophomonadaceae bacterium
GAAGAATACATTAAATATGCGAATGTAGCCTTGGTGAAAAAAATCATTCCCATAATGGATGATTTAGAAAGAGCTCTTAAACTATCTCAGGAAAAAAACGATTTTGAACAATTTTATAAAGGGGTGGAAATGATATCTAAAGGCTTTATGGAAACGATAAAATCCGAAGGAGTCGAGGTAATATCCGCCCAAGGACAGGAATTTAACCCTGAGTTTCATGAACCTTTGATAGTAGAAGCCAGTAGTGGATTTGCCAGTAATATGGTAGTGGAAGAATTACAAAGGGGGTATATTATGCATGGCCGTGTGGTACGCCCAAGTTTAGTAAAAGTGAGCGAATAATTAATAATTATTTTTAAATAAAAGATTTTTTAACAATACGGAGGTGTTGTAAATGGCAAAAGTAGTAGGAATCGATTTAGGGACTACTAATTCTGTGGTGGCGGTTATGGAAGGAAATGAGCCAATAGTTATTGCTAATCCTGAAGGGGAGCGAACCACTCCTTCAGTAGTGGGTTTTTCTAAAAACGGAGAGCGTTTGGTAGGGCGAATTGCTAAACGGCAATCGATTACCAATCCCGATCGCACTATAGTATCAATTAAAAGAAAAATGGGTACTGATTATAAAGTTGATGTTGATGGAAAGAAGTATACTCCGCAAGAGGTTTCGGCGATGGTCCTGCAAAAATTAAAGAGCGACGCTGAAGCTTATCTGGGTTCACCCGTAACCCAGGCGGTAATCACTGTGCCGGCTTATTTTACTGACGCCCAGCGTCAGGCTACCAAAGACGCCGGAAAAATAGCGGGTCTGGAAGTGCTTCGTATAATAAATGAACCAACGGCGGCAGCTTTAGCTTATGGTTTAGATAAAGATGATGTGCAGACTATCTTAGTTTTTGATTTAGGCGGAGGTACCTTCGATGTATCTATTTTGGAAATTGGTGACGGAGTTTTTGAAGTAAAGGCTACTAGCGGCAACAACCGTTTAGGAGGGGACGATTTTGATGAACGCGTCATAGATTGGCTGGTGCAGGAATTCAAAAGTGACAACGGAATTGATTTAAAAAATGATAAAATGGCCTTGCATCGTCTTAAAGAAGCGGCCGAAAAAGCTAAACATGAATTATCAGGAGTGCTGAGTACTGATATTAATATTCCATATATTACAGCGACTCCCGAAGGACCGTTGCATTTGGAAAGAAATTTGACCAGGGCCAAATTTAATGAAATGACGGGCGATTTGGTAGAAAAAACTATGGAGCCTACCCGCCAGGCGTTAAAAGATTCGGGTTTGAAGGTTTCACAGATCGACAAAGTTATTTTAGTCGGAGGTTCTACACGTATTCCGGCAGTGCAGGAAGCTATTAAAAAGTTTCTTAACAAAGAACCCTTTAAAGGGATAAACCCGGATGAAGTAGTAGCGGTAGGGGCCGCTATTCAAGCCGCTATTCTGGCTGGCGATATAAGCGATGTGGTGTTATTAGACGTTACTCCGCTGTCCTTGGGAATTGAAACTTTAGGAGGAGTATTTACCAAGATAATTGAGAGAAATACTACTATACCAACTGCTAAAAGCCAAACTTTCACGACAGCGGCGGATTCGCAAACCTCAGTGGATATTCACGTACTGCAAGGAGAAAGGAAAATGTCTCAGCATAACGTTACCTTAGGACGTTTTCAACTGACTGGAATTCCTGCCGCGCCGCGGGGAGTACCTCAAATTGAAGTAACTTTTGATATTGACGTCAATGGGATCGTTCATGTTACGGCTAAAGATTTAGCCACTAACAAAGAACAAACTATTACTATAACTTCTTCCAGCGGGCTTTCAGATGAAGAAATCAAAAAGATGGTGGAGGAATCAGAAAAATACGCGGAAGAAGATGAACAGCGTTTCAAAGAGATAGAAATCCGTAATGGCGCTGACAATGCTTTGTATCAAGCGGAAAAGACTCTGAAAGAATTTGAGGAACAGGCGGATGAAGAGAGCAAAGACAGCATAAAAGAAGCTAAGGAAAATTTAAATGAAGCTGTAAAAGGAGAAAATATAGAAGAAATAGAAGCGAAAACCGAAGCCTTGATGGCGGCCATTTTTACTTTGACGGCTAAAATGTATGAAAAAAATAATCCGCAAGATGGGCAAGACGGAAATGAAAACGGAGATACGACCGTAGACGCTGATTTTAAAGTTGATGACGAGTAATTTACGTTTATCCGAGGTTTATCATTTATGAATCCTCTGATTGAGCAGTAACGCCGGCAAAGAATTGGCCTATTGAAAAGCATCTACAGGAGGTTTATAATCTTCAGCGGCAGTTTTCCGCTGAAGGAATAAACTCCGATGTTTTTTATGTTCTTCCTATGTGGACGGGAGATTTTTTTGCTGAGTATTAAAAGTTATGATTCGGCTGAACAGCCGGATATGCAAGGGGAGAAAATTCTGCTTTTTCTCTCATCATTAAGGAAGGTGGCAGTCAATGGCCGAAAAAAGAGACTTATATGAAGTGTTGGGAATAGGGGAAAATGCTACTCCCGATGAAATAAAAAAAGCTTATCGGCAAAAAGCCAGAAAACTTCATCCTGATGTGAACCGCGATGATCCGAATGCTGCGGATAAATTCAAAGAAGTCAGTGATGCTTATGAAATACTAAGCGATGCGCAAAAAAAAGAAATGTATGACCGTTTCGGGCATGCTGCGTTTGATAACTCCCGATCCGGAGGAAATGGCGCCGGAGGTTTCGGCGGATTTGATTTTGGAGATATGGGAGGCGGGTTTGGCGATATCTTTGACCTGATATTCGGAAGTTCTAGTTCAGGAGCTCGCCGTCGAAACGGACCCCAGCGGGGAGCAGACCGGGAAGTAAAAATGGAAGTGAATTTTGAAGACGCCATTTTCGGGATGGAAAAGACCATAGAATTGAACAGAGTTGAGCATTGCGGTCACTGTGGAGGCAGCGGCGCTGAACCGGGTTCTAAAATAAACACTTGTCCCCAATGCAATGGAAGCGGACAGACCAGGGTTGTACAATCGACTCCTTTTGGGAGATTTGAAACAGTAAATACTTGCAATAAATGTCATGGTGAAGGAAAAACAGTGGAAAAACCTTGCTCAAGTTGTAAGGGAACCGGAAAAGTCAGGAAAGCGCGTAAAATAGAAATTACTATTCCGGCCGGCATCGATCACGGGTCACGGCTGCGCATTCAGCGGGAAGGGGAAATAGGAGCTAATGGAGGCCCCAACGGTGATTTATATATTATCGTGCTGGTGAGATCACATTCCCACTTAAAACGGGAAGGGTATAATTTGATCAAAAATCTGGAGATTGATTTTGTCCAGGCGGCTTTAGGAGACGATATTGAAATAGATGTTTTAGGCGGGATGAAACAGAAGATTAGTATTCCGGAAGGAACTCAGCCGGGAGATGTCATCACGCTGAAGGGAAAAGGGATCCCTCATTTGAACAGCAGCCATTATGGAGACCTTAAAATTAATATAAAAGTAAAAATACCTACGCGGTTAAATAAACGCCAAAAAGAATTATTGGAGAATTTTCATGGCGGCGGTGAAACTAAACCAGCTAATAAAAAGGGAATAATTGATAAATTTAAGGATGCTATGGGGTAAGAGCAAAGAATGAACTGGAAAGAAATAAAAATATTAACCGAAGGTATTTGTGTAGACGCGTTGGCCGGGATTCTTCATAGTTATAACTCGGGAGGTATCGCGGTGGAAGATATGCAAGTCGCCCGTACATACACAGATATCGTTCCCGGTGAACGAATTTACGATTCACCGAATTTCTCAGAGCATAATTATATTATTGTAAAAGCGTATTTCCCGGAAGATCAGAATATAGACGAGCTTTTAAAGGACGTAAAAAGGGTGGAAGAAACCTTTTCGATTCCTTGTAAAATATTTTTAAACACTGTGAAAAACGAAGACTGGGAAGAAAAATGGAAAGAATATTATCATACTTTCAGGGTGGGCGAAAAGCTCGTTATTAAACCTTCTTGGGAAAAATACCAGCCGCAGGCGGATGATTTGGTAATAGAGATCGATCCCGGTCTGGCTTTTGGAACTGGTATTCACGCTTCTACCCGTTTTTGCCTTACTTTGATGGAAAAATATGTGCAAGGTTCTGAGCAGGTCATCGATGCCGGATGCGGGTCAGGGATATTATCTATCGCGGCTATGAAACTGGGAGCTAAAAGCGTATGGGGAATGGATATTGACGAAGTTGCTGTCAGGGTAGCCAGGGAAAATGTCAAGAAAAATGGGCTGGAGCAATTTATCGAAGTGCAGTCCGGCGATATTACGGCAATGGTAGGCGGCAAAAAAGCGGATATCATTTTAGCCAATATTACGGCTGAAGTCTTAACGTTATTATTGCCGACAGCGTCAAAAGCGCTGGAACCGGGAGGAGTTTTCATCGGGTCAGGGATTGTGGAGGGACGTTGGCCGGGAGTGGAAAAACAATTACAGGCGTACGGTTATGATGTTGAGGAAATACTTCAGGATTTAGATTGGGTAGGAGTGGCGGCTCGCAAA
>JAISDD010000127.1 GCA_031265005.1 Syntrophomonadaceae bacterium
CCTCTAAAAACCGGGAAATCAGCGGTAATCTCAATACCGCAAGGCAATTCTCCCAAAAAACCTTGCAGCAAAAAATTATAGAAGCGTTTAGCGTGTTCCTTTTCGTTTTCAGCCGTTTCCGTAAAAATGTTTTTTATTTGCTTAAATCCTTCTTTGTCAGCGACAGAAGCATAAAAAACATATCTGTTCCGCGCCTGAGATTCGCCTGCAAAAGCTTTCATAAGATTATCAGCGGTTTTAGTTCCTTTTAGAATCATATTTATTCCTCCTTAAACATTATTATGATCTAAACAATCCGTACATATGCCTTTTAGATAGATATGTTTTTCTTTTATAAAACAGTTTTGTAAGCTGAAAACGTCTACTATACCCTCGTCAAAATAAAAATCTTCTATTTTGCCGCATTGCTCACATTTGAAATGCCCATGTACATTTACATTAGCGTCAAAACGAGCTTCATGCCCCTCAATATTTATCAGCTGAACCAGGTTATGGTCTAAAAAAATATCCAAAGTATTATATACCGTAGTTTTTGATAAAGTAGGAATTTCTTTGAGTAATTCCAAATATATTTCATCAACCGTAGGATGATTTTCCCATTTCATAAGATATTCCATAACTTTTATCCGCGGGTACGACGGTTTAATTTCATTATTTACTAATTTTTGGGTCACTAATTCAATTGTAGTATCCATTAATATAAAACCTCAATTAAAATAAATATAATTTTATAATGATTATTACTTTAACTATTAATCATTCATTTGTCAAATTATCCTTATTTTAAGTCAGACCAAATTGTAACCAGCTTCAAAAGCTTTTATATTTACTGTCAAAGCTTTTGGAGGAACCATTTCTTTTATAGCTTCTTTAACTTTTTCCGCCGGCAAATTCAAAACTGATGCCAGTATACCTACCAAAACAACATTGGCGGCTCTTATTTCCCCGCATGACACAGCTATATCCGTAGCTTTTACCAGCGTCGCGTCGTTAATAAATCCTACTATTTGTTTCTCAAGGTTTTGCGGATATTTCATTTTGCCGCTTATTACTGGTAAAGGATCCACCTGTTCATCATTGATTATCACTTTTCCTGCCGGCTTCACATAATTTAACCAGCGGGCAGCTTCTAACTTTTCAAAAGCCAGCAAGATATCAGCGTCGCCTTTTTTTATAACCGGAGAATAAACTTTACTTCCATAGCGAACTTGGGATACTACGCTGCCTCCGCGCTGAGCCATACCGTGAACTTCCGACACTTTAACATCATAGCTCATGTCCACCAGAACCCAAGCTATAATCCTGCTGGTAAGTAAAGTGCCTTGTCCTCCTACTCCGGCGATCAAAATATTACGGGTTTTAGTTCCTTCCATAAAATTAATGTTCCTCCTTCAGACTTATGGCGTCAAAAGAGCATACTTCAGGGCAAAGCCCGCACGTAACACAATTATGCTCATTAAAATAAGCTTTTTTAGTTTCGTCATTAAAGGATATACCGGTGCATCCGATTTTTATACACAATTTACAAGATTTACACTTGTCATCATCCACAAAATACTTTTGTTTAGGGTGGTCTTTGACGATCAGCGCGCAAGGCCGCTTGGCAATAATAACCGAAGGTTCAAGGCGGGCCAGCTCCTCCTGTAATACTTTTCTAAGCTCATTTAGACGCAGAGGATCAACTATGCGAACGTGTTCTACCCCAATAGCCTTAACCAACGCTTCCAAATCCAGCTTATGAGTAGGCTTATTATCTATGGTAACCCCTGTACCTGGATGGTTTTGATGCCCTGTCATGGCGGTAGTGTCATTGTCCAAAATCAGTACAGTGGAAGTTCCTTTGTTGTACACTACATCTATCAACGCGGTTATTCCTGAATGAACAAACGTAGAATCTCCAATGACAGCCACCGTTTTCCGGTCATAAGCATCACCCTTAGCTTTTTCAAAACCCAAAGCGCTTCCAATACTAGCTCCCATGCAGATACAAGCGTCTATGGCTTCCAGCGGCGCCAGCGCCCCTAAAGTATAACAGCCGATATCTCCCATAACTGTCAGCTTCATACGGTTTAAAGTATAAAATACGCCCCGATGAGGACATCCAGGGCATAATAAAGGCGGACGGCCCGGCAGATCGTTTTTAAATTGAAAATCATTCCCTTGTTGATTTCCTAAAAGTTTTTCTTCCACCAGTTCAGGAGTGTATTCGTCAACTAAGCTGAATATATTTTTACCTTCTACAGTTATACCCCATATCTTAATTTGTTCTTCAATAAAAGGCTCTAATTCTTCCACCACCACTAAGCGCTCCACCCCCGCCGCAAACTCTTTTATGAGTCTTTCCGGCAAAGGATTAACAATCCCCAGCTTCAATACGGAAACATGCGGCAATACTTCTTTAACGTATTGATACGAAACTCCGCTGGTTACAATCCCGAGTTTTCTGTCTCCCCACTGTATGACATTCAGCTCGCTGGTCTCCGCATATTCTCTTTGTTTAATAATACGCTGCTCCACTGCTATATGCCTTTCTTTGGCATAACCAGGCAGCATAACGTACTTAGGAGCTTCCTTTTTATATTCCTTTATTTCAACCTGTTCTATTTCTCCCAGTTCAACCAAAGTTTGAGAGTGGGCTAAACGGGTCGTTATCCTAAGCATAATCGGTCCATCAAAATACTCGCTTAAATGAAAGGCTAAGCGGGTAAAATCTTTAGCTTCTTGGCTGTCGGACGGTTCCAATACCATCAATTTAGCAAACTTCCCATATCCGCGATTGTCCTGTTCGTTTTGTGAGGAAAACATCCCCGGGTCATCGGCCGACACTAATACTAAGCCCCCGTTAACTCCTGTATAAGAAAAAGTATACAGTGGATCGGCCGCCACATTGACTCCCACATGCTTCATCGCCACTAAAGTGCGTACGCCAGCTATCGAAGCTCCAGCCCCTACTTCTAAAGCAACTTTTTCATTGGGCGCCCATTCTGAATAAACATCCGAAAATTCAGCCAGTTTACTTACTATCTCCGTACTGGGAGTCCCCGGATAAGCGGTCGCCGCTCTGACCCCAGCCTCATAAGCTCCTCTGGCAACGGCTTCATTCCCAATCATCAAGTTTTTCACTTAACTATTACCTCCTTGCAGTCACAACTAACCAAACGCCAAAATTATTTATCTTTTGCCATTATTTTATTTTATTTTTATTATAACATACGGAAAACCTGAAAACGGATTATTTCCATTGGTAAGAACAGTCTGAAAGACCTGCGTGTATAAATTTTCAAGCTTAATCCTTGCTGGCGTTTTATTTATAAAACATACTTTTAATAATTATAGCTGTTTTTCCAATTGAACAGAAACTTAAATTTCCCTAAATATTTAAAATTAACGCTGTTTAAAACTAAGTATACTCTCCGCTTTCAGCTAAAAAATCATCAATCATCACAATTATACTCACTATTTCTTCCGGTTTCTTGAAATCAGCCGCCATCAGCGTCGCCATTATAATTTCTTCGGCGCCTTGATCAATGGCGCTATTTTGCCATTCTCTCAGACTCTTCGTTAACTGCGGGAAATGCTTATTGGTCATTATTTCTTCCAGTAAGTTAAGTAATAACTTCATTTCTTCCGCGTTTATCTTACTTTTATTGAACCATGACATAACCACTCCCGCCGTCTCTTTATAAAGCGTCTGTTTTCTTTCTTGCTCCCGCCTCATCATTATGAAACACTTTGCGCGTCGTTCATAGTTTGCCTCTGCAAGTCAAAAACAATGGGCATCCTGACGCCGCTCAGACCATCCCGGTTTTTTTCCACATATATGTAATAATTGGGGTTTAAATATTTTTTTAGATTCTCGTCTTCCTCCAGGTCTTCACGCGGTATTGGACTAAGTTTAAGCATTAAATCGCACTCGTTTTTCATGCGTTTGGCCCCTTGCAAAGTGCCGTCAGGATTCAGCTGCACTAAGCATAACACAGCAATTTTCAGGTTTTGCGCCAACAGTTTTTGAGCTTTGACGATTTGTTCCAATATCTGCCATTCCTGTAACCGCGGGTCTATCTTATCCATACGACCCACATAATCTATAATCATCATGGCAATGTTTTTCTGCACTTTGAATTTCCGGGCTAAAGAGATGGTTTTCTCGGGAGTAAGATTCGGACAAGGATACGAATAAAAACCGCTATCCTGCAACTCAGAATAAGCGTTAAATATGATCGACAATTTCGTTTCATCAATATCTCCTAAACGAATACGGTCATGTTCAATACCAGTCAAAATGGAAGCCCAGCGCAACGCTATCTGCTCCCTGCTCATCTCCGTATTCAAATATAATAAAGGTTGTTTGGCGTCTAAAGCTATAGATTTGGCTGTATTAAGCGCAAACGCCGTTTTGCCGTGTCCTGTTTGCGCTCCTAATATTATCAGGTCCCCTGGTTTATAACCTAGCGTTATATGATTCAAATTATCAAAACCAGTAGGTAATCCGTCTAAAGGTATTACTCCTTTATATTTGTCCCGTATTTCTTTATAGCGCAAAAAACGCCGTTCCACTTCATCATATCCTAATTTGGCCAAAGAGTCCGGCGTATCGACAAAATCATCGATATCCAGCGCGGTCAAATTAGTTAACTCTTCTTCCGCCCCCAGTAATATCTTCTCTGCTTCCAATTCATTTTGATTTTTTTCCATTAAATTTTGGTGGTTTTTTCTTAAAAACAGCTCGAAATATCTTAGCTTGGCTTTTTCCTTAACTTTGGCAATCCAATATTTTATATTCGCTTCATCTATGTACTGTTCAGCTATATATTTTATCTCTTCTATTTCTTGAGGGTCAGCGAACATCCCCAGTTCATGTCCTTCTTTAAGCACCTCCACAAAAGTCGGCCTAGTTTCCCTTTCAAATAAATTACACAGCAAGTCGAAAACTAAAGCATGTCTGGGGGAGTAAAAATCGCTGGCCTTTAAAGCATTATAAGCTTCAATGCAAGACTCTTCAGAATCAAACATCGCGGACAAAACCCTGCGTTCGCTGTCCAGGTCAAATAAAATTCCTTCTTTATTTCTGTCCTGTATGCTCCATTGCAAAAAATTCACCTCATTAACAAATAGCCTTTCGCCGTGTTGCGCGGCGCCTAAAACATCGTCTCTTCCTTATTTTAATCCCCCCAGCGCACCGCTTAAAAACTTAAAAATTTATTCAGCGAAAAATTTTTCGTTCAGCGCCGGTTTAAACTGAATTGACTTTCATCTCCCCGCTCTCTCGCTCGAAAAAAGCGGTATAATCATTCTGTAAGCTATATATACAACCGGCCCCGTTATTACTGAATAAAAAACGGCCCTGAGCAAGCAAACCTCTTTATTCAGGTCCAGTAAAGCTACATGCTAAGTACCGCGATTATAAAATTCATACCTGATCCTCAAATATGCTGAAACTGTTTATAAAGCTAAACCACTTACTGGTCAGTGAAAAACATTTTACTTTTTATAGAAGAATAGTTGCGAAAAGAAATAGAATGATTTATTTGTTCCCTAACGGAGGTATAAAAAGTTCGTATTCTTTCAAAGTTTCATTATTATTTTTCTTGTCCGAAATAGTCTTATTTTTCGCGCGATTTTTATATTTTTCCATCTCTTTTTCCACTTCATCCAACTGACGGATTTCTTTGACCAGCCAATTATGTAAAACCGAATCTATATATTCCAACCCGCCGTTACGTGTATATTGACACATGATCTCTCCGGCCCTCATAATCATAAGGTGACTAAAACCCCAATCATACCGCCATTTATAATAAGATTGTTTCCGCGCCTCGGCGTTCATATCAATTCCTGTATGATTGCCAAAATCAGCTATGTCCGGGTCAAATCGGTTACTAACAAGGTTAATGGCCTTGCGGTTGTCCACAAAATTTTTAAAATAAGATTCTAAACCCTCCAGCGTACTTATAAAACATTCTTTCAAATCTTTGGCAATTTTGGTAATTTCTTTGGGATTATAAATTTTTCGTTCAAAGCACAATTCCAGCATACACAATAAAAATTCCGGCGCTAGTTTTAATTCATCCAGCCATTTTTTAAGTTCGTTGCTCATCTTTATGCTCATTAAATTACCGGTCTTTTTTGCTATAAAATCGGCTATTTTTCTATAACTTTTACTGGCGTTAAGCGCATTTAAATCCGCAGCTTGCGCCTCTTCCGCCAAGTAAGGCAAATCATCAATTTTATTATGCCGTTCGGGATTTTGCGCCTCGTTGTCCAAAAAAAACAAGTTTTGGGCGGCTGAATTCTGATAATACTCCTGCTCCAATAAGGCTTCCAACCTGATCATTAAAGGCTCCAACTCTACTACTCTATCAGAAATATTTTCAGAACCTTCGAAAGCTATTATTTCCATGCGCTGTAATCTGGCTAAGCGGCGAGATAGTTTATTTTTAGTTAGGAAAGGACAAGCCTGTAAAATCTGTCCCACTTGAACGCTCATTTGAGAAAAGGGTTTTGTTTTTTCCAAAGTGTAAAATATCGATGATAAAATGCCAAAATCTTCAAGTTCCAATCCCAGTTCTTTAGCATAATAAAAAATAATCCCCGGAACCTGTGCGTGTCCCCAGCGAAACATTTCGATGAATGTAGAATACCTTATCATTATGCTACCCTCCCTGCATCGTTAAGGCATTATATCATCAAAAATTAAGCTCTAACAAGATATGTAATTGCGCGAACTATTGCATAAACTACACTGTGATTATAATAATTTATCTTCATAGTCAATTAATCACCAAATAAGTCCTCCAAAGTCATAAATAGAATTTGACTTCATGAATCCCCTAAAATATTAGTTTCATAATTTTTTCTAAAATAAAATCTTTATGATATTATCAATTTTTATATGCCCTGTATTTTTTTATAGGCCCCGCTTTCTTAATTGTCGCAATATTCTGTTAAATTTCTTTTTTATATACAGCTATTGCCATGCTCCTTCTAAATCATTTCGCATGTTTGAAAAATACATAATAAATTATAATTCTACCCTCACAATATATAAGTCCCCGTTGTTTTTTACTCTGCTCGCCTAGACCGCTACAATTTGCCGTAAATCCTTTTTTTGCCCTAACTTACAATAATCCTGATAAAAATCTATAATTTCCAGGCGAGTTACCATTAAATTACCGCCGCGTATTGCCTGCCCCACATTTTCAAAAGCATTCCGTCCAAACTCGCGCACAATTTCATTGCTGTCCAGCTCGCATACAAACTCGCTGTACTTCTGATGAACTTGCTCAAAAAGACCGTAATACACATCCTTCATTTCAGCTACGCGCCGCCCTACCATCTCTATGTCAAAATCTTCCTTCTTCACTATAAACAGGAGGCTCTGAAACAGATTGTGCAGCAATTTACTGCTGAATACCGTTAATTTCACTTCCCTTTGATATTGTTTGCACAATAAATATCGCAAATAATCCCTGGCTTCTTTTTGAGCTTTAGGGTGTAAATACAAATATCCATTCAAAATTTCAATTTCGTTTATGCTCATTCTTTCAACCACACTGAACCCCTCCTAGAATTCTTTATTATTAAAAGGTTCCGTATATAGAAAATTAATCCTTTTTCGAAATAGCGTATTATTCCCCTTATTTTCGCTATTATTCGGGATTATTAGCGAATTTATCAACTGGCTTCGCGGGTATGGAGACGCAAAAAACTGCCCATACGGTCAATCGCTTCTTCTATATCCGCGGCACTGGCAGCATAACAACATCTAATAAACCCTTCTCCGCTAACCCCGAAAACATTTCCCGGAACTGCAGCCACTCTTTTTTCCTCCAACAATAATTGACAAAATTCCTCAGAATTCATCCCTGAAACGCTTATATCAGGAAAACAATAAAAAGCGCCCTGCGGTTCAAAGCAGCTCAAGCCTATAGAGCGAAATCCATTGAGCATTAATTTACGGCGGTAATTGTAATTTTCTACCATATCACGCATTTCCTTGTCGCCGTTGCGCAAAGCTTCCACTGCCGCCTTTTGTCCCATAATAGGCGCGCACATAATAGTATATTGATGAATTTTATTCATCGCTCCTACAAAATCAGCGTGAGCGCAAACGTAACCTATCCGCCATCCTGTCATCGCATAAGCTTTAGAAAATCCGTCCAGCATTATGGTTCGGTCTCTCATCCCCGGCAAAGAGGCAATAGAAACATGCGGTTCCTCATAATAAGTCAATTCTCCGTATATTTCATCAGATAACACCAGCAGATCATTTTTTATAATAATCGGCAGCAAAGTTTCCAAATCGCTTTTGGTCATGATAGCGCCGGTCGGGTTATTAGGATAAGCTAAAACCAGTATTTTACTTTTTGGAGTAATACACGCTTCCAAATTTTCCGCCTTGAGTTTATATTGATCATCGTCATAAGTTGGTACCGGAACCGCTTTCCCTGAAGCTAACACAGTTCCAGGAGCATATGATACATAAGACGGCTCCGGAATCAGTACTTCATCACCAGGCGCCAGTAAAGCCCTAAAAGCCAAATCAACCGCTTCGCTGACGCCAATGGTAACTAAGACTTCTTGTTCGGGAGAATATTTAAGTCCGGTTCTTTTTTCCTTAAAACGGGCAATTTCTTCTCTTAATTCAGGCAATCCCTGATTAGAAGTATACATGGTATACCCTTTTTCCAAAGAATAAAGCGCTGCTTCCCGAATATGCCAGGGAGTTACGAAATCAGGCTCCCCTACCCCCAGAGATATTACATCATCCATCTTGGCAACTATGTCAAAAAACTTTCTTATACCAGAAGGCGCAATGGCCCTAACCGTTTCTGACAAATATTTTTTCATATCATTCATGGGCTGACCACCAACCTTTTATCTTCATAAGGTTCCTCGAAAATAAACCCTTCCTGCTTGTAGCTTTTAAGTATAAAAT
>JAISDD010000191.1 GCA_031265005.1 Syntrophomonadaceae bacterium
TTCTACTTACCAGGCTGTTTCCGGCGCTGGAATTGCTGGGCTAGCGGAATTAAAACAAAATGTTCAGGCTAGTATAAGTGACGAAGTTTTTGAACCGAAAGTTTTTCAATATCCGATAGCTTTTAATTTAATACCGCATATTGATGAGTTTGTGGAAGCAGGCTATACAAGAGAAGAAATGAAAATGGTGCATGAGACCAGAAAGATTTTACATCGTCCTGATTTGCCGATTGTGGCGACGACAGTCAGAGTCCCGGTTTATCGCAGCCATTCAGAATCCATTAATCTGGAACTGGAAAAAGAAGCGGATATAGAAAAGGTACGCGCGCTGATGGCTGAAGCGCCGGGAATAATTTTGCAAGATGATCCTTCTGTAAATCTTTATCCGATGCCTTTGTTCACTTCGGATACTGATCCGGTTTATGTCGGCAGAATCAGAAAAGATATTTCGGTCGTCAATGGTGTTGTATTGTGGGCGGTCGCTGACCAAATCCGTAAAGGAGCGGCGACTAACGCCGTGCAAATTGCCGAAGAAGTGATAAAGAAAAACCTTTATTAAAGAAGGTGCTGATTTGAAAATTATTGTTCAGAAATTCGGAGGAACTTCCCTGGCTACTCAAGAATTGCGCGAAAGAGTAGCGGCTATAGTAAAAAAATCCAAAGAAGAAGGATTAGCGCCGGTAGTTGTAGTTTCAGCTATTGGCCGCAATAAGGATCCGTATGCGACTGATACGCTTCTTAATATGATAAAAGACACCAATGCTAATCCTTCATTACGGGAAACGGATCTGTTATTGGCTTGTGGCGAACTTATATCAGGGGTGTTGTTGGTAAACCAACTGCTGGCGATGGACGTGGAAGCTCGTTATGTGAGCGGCCAACAGGCGGGTATTGTTACAGACGGGCAATATGGGGCGGCTCGCATATTATACGTGGACGCGGAAAAATTGATATCTCTGCTGGAAAACAATATTACTCCGGTAGTGGCTGGTTTTCAGGGCGTTAGTGAAAACGACGAAATTACTACTTTAGGAAGAGGCGGAAGCGATATTACCGCCAGTGCTTTAGGGGCGGGCTTACAGGCTGATATAGTAGATATTTTCACTGATGTCGAAGGGGTGATGACTGCCGACCCCAGAATTGTTAAAAATGCCCGCTTGCTTGACGCCGTAACTTATAATGAAATATGTCAGTTGGCGCGAGAAGGAGCGAAAGTGGTACATCCGCGGGCTATAGAAATAGCGATGCAAAATAATATTCCTCTGCGTGTACGTTCGACCACTCAGTTAGATTCCGCCGGCACTTTAGTTACCAACAGCTTTCGCAGCATGTATGGGACTGTGCCGATGATCGCAGACAGGCTTATTACTGGAGTAACTTACGCTTCTAATATAGTTCAGGTGAAAATTGAGAACGATGCTTTAAAAAATAATATTGCGGATACACAATTAAGAGTTTTCCAAACCTTGGCTAAGAAAGATATAAGTGTGGATTTTATAAGTGTTCAGCCCCACATGCTGGTCTTTACCGTACCGGAAGATTTAGCGGAAGTTACAGCTAAAATTTTAAATGATATTGACATTTTTCCGCATTTGGAATTTAATTGTGCTAAGATAGCTGTAGTAGGAGCTGCCATGACTGGAGTTCCTGGGATAATGGCGAAAATACTGGAAGCTTTGCATGATCATAATATTCCTTTGCTGCAATCGGGAGATTCATATACTAATATTTGGTGCTTAGTGGCCAGAAAACATATGGAAGAAGCGGTTGCGGCTTTGCATGATAAGTTTGCACTGGGGAAAAATAGCGATGGGTAGGTGATAATATGGAGTTGCCCCGATTATTTACAGCGATGATAACTCCTTTTGATCAAGATTTGAAAGTGAACTATGAAAAAGCGGTGGAAATGGCGGATTATTTATGTGATAATGGCAGCGGCGGGATCATAATATCCGGCACGACTGGTGAATCCCCAGTTTTGACTTCTGAAGAAAAATTGCAGCTTTTTACTGTGTTAAAAAAAGCTGTGGGGTCTAAAATGTCCGTTTGGGCAGGAACCGGCAGCAACGATACCGCTCATGTGGCGGCTTTTAGCAGAGAAGCGGAAAAAACGGGAGTAGATGGGATCCTTGTAGTAGCTCCTTATTATAGCCGTCCTCCCCAGGAAGGGTTGTACCAGCATTTTAAGAAAATAGCCGAGGCGGTTTCCATACCGGTTATGGTTTATAATATCCCTTCACGTACCGGGGTCAATGTAGTTCCGGAAACGATGAAACGCTTATTTGCGATTGATAACATTATAGCGGTCAAAGAATCCAGCGGAGATCTCGATCAAGTATCTATTTTGAAAAATATGATAAAAGATAACAAGTACATTTTTTCCGGAGATGACAATTTAACTTTACCGATGCTGTCGCTTGGGGCTTATGGAGTTGTCAGCGTAGTTTCGCATGTAGCGGGACTGGAAATAGAATCTATGATCAAAGCTTATGTTGCCGGTGATGTGCAAAAAGCGCAGAATTTGCACACTAAGCTATTTGCTCTTTTTAAAGGCTTGTTCATAGCCACAAACCCGCTTCCGGTGAAAACGGCTCTTAATTTGATGGGTTTTGGAGTGGGAGAATTCAGGCTTCCGTTAGTAAACATGGATGAAGAACAACGGACGTTTTTGTATAATTTACTAAAATCGCACGGGAAGCTTGATTGAATAAAATTGGAAAAATATTGTTATTGTATTTAGGGATAAAGCTGAATATAACTGCTTGCGCAAGCTGCCTTATGGAGGCAGCTTTATTTTTTCATGAATAATGAAAGTTGTCAGTAAAGATTTAATATTCTATAATAAGAACAGTGGCTATGATCGGAGACAGATCCTTGGTAAGAAATTAAATATTAAAGGAGGTAATAGAGTGTCTGAGGGTGAGTCTCGGTTACAGATGATTCCCCTTGGCGGTTTGGGGGAAATCGGAAAGAACATGCTGGCTATCAGATATCAAAATACAATCGTGGTTATTGATGCGGGGCTGATGTTCCCAGAGGAAGAATTATTGGGCATAGACGTTGTAATACCGGATATAACCTATTTGATTGATAATATTGATAAAGTTAAAGCGATTTTATTGACGCATGGACATGAAGATCACGTTGGAGCACTGCCTTATATTTTAAAAGATTTAGCGGTGCCGGTGTATGGAAGTAAACTGACTCTAGGTATCGTGGAAGGCAAATTGAAGGGAAGCAATGTTTCTAGCAAAGACTTTCATGTAGTTTCTCCGCGTGAAAAGGTAAAAATAGGGCCTATTGAGGCTGAGTTTTTTAGAGTTAGTCACAGCATTCCTGATGCGATGGGGATAGCGCTGCATACGCCTTTAGGAATTATACTTCATACCGGAGATATTAAACTAGACCAGACTCCGGTAGACGGCGAAGTAGTTGATTTTCGAAAACTGACTGAACTTAGTGAAAAAGGCGTATTAGTAATGTTAAGCGACAGCACTAACGCTGATAAAATTGGTTTTACTATGTCTGAAAAGCTGGTAGGCAGCACGTTTGATAACCTATTTGGAAAATGTGAAGGCCGTATAATTGTTACTACTTTTGCTTCTAACGTTCACCGTATTCAGCAGGCTATATTAACCGCAGAAAAATATGGACGAAAAGTAGCGGTGGTAGGAAGAAGCATGGTAAATAATGTTAAAGTTTCTTTGGAATTGGGATATATCAATATCCCTGATAATATTTTGGTAGAAGTAGAAGAAATAAATCGATATAATAACGACCAACTGGTGATTGTTACAACCGGATCTCAGGGAGAGCCTATGTCGGCTTTGACCAGAATGGCTACTTCCGACCACCGCTGGGTCTCGATTCAGTCTGGTGATACTGTGATTATTTCTGCTTCCCCTATACCAGGCAATGAAAAATTAGTCGCCAGAACGATCGATTTGCTTTACAAACAAGGCGCTGAGGTCATATATGAAAAAAGTATGGGAGTCCATGTTTCAGGGCATGCTTCACAGGAAGAATTAAAAATCCTCATAAACATGATAAAACCGTGTTTTTTTGTGCCTGTTCATGGTGAATACCGGCATTTGATGATGCACGCCAAGCTAGCTGAAAGTTTAGGTATACCCAGATCGAGAATCTTTGTAGCTGAAAATGGGCATATACTTGAATTTGGGAAGAAAAAAGCGGCGATTTCAGGGAGAGTTACAGCCGGCAGGGTTTTAGTGGATGGTTTTGGGGTAGGAGATGTGGGCAATATAGTATTGCGCGACCGTAAACAATTGTCTAGGGATGGGATTATAATAGTTGTTATAACCCTAAACAAAGAGCAGAATGAAGTAGTGGCAGGACCGGATATTGTCAGCCGGGGATTTGTATATGTAAGAGAATCCGAACATTTAATAGAGTATTCCAAAGAAAAAGTAAAGGAAGCTATAGAAATATGCTCTAGGCGCAATATAATGGAATGGGCTATAATTAAAGCGCAGATTCGTGATAAGTTAGGAAAATATCTCTATGAACAAACCGGCCGTCGGCCGATGATAATGCCAATCATAATGGAAGTGTAGCTGAAACATTATTTATATCAGCGGAATATTTGAACAATCCCCAGCTTTCTATGTGTTATAACATAGATTTGTTCGGGGATTTGTTGTTTTTGCATTAAATTATTGACGGAAGGTAATCCTAAGTAAAAAAATGAATAGGAGATCATCGATGCCGCAGCTATTTGAGGATTTAAATAACGACCGACCTGCAAAGCAGCAAAATAATGAAGAAATAAAAATAAACAGTCTTAAAGAGTTTGGACAGTTGGATATCCCCGTCTATAAAAGCGATATACATTGTTTGACCATAAGCGGGCAAATTGAAGGACATATGGTTTTGCCCGTGCAAAATAAGACCACTAAGTATGAACATGTTATACCTCAGTTAGTAGCCATAG
>JAISDD010000214.1 GCA_031265005.1 Syntrophomonadaceae bacterium
AGTTCAATCAAATCATCATTCAACGCTATTTGCTCTCCGTTTAATCGTGAAATATAAATCATTGGTTCTCCTTTTTAACAGGTGTCTTCATAGAAAACAAAAAATGAAGACACCTTAACTATATCGAATACTTAGCGTTTTATATTAACCAGTTCTTGCAGCATTTCATCTGAAACGGTTATAATTCTGGAATTAGCCGAAAATCCCCTTTGCGTAACAATCATTTCCGTAAATTCCTCCGCAAGGTCCACATTCGACATTTCCAGATAACCGGGCATTATAGCCCCTCTCGAACCGGAGCCCGGAATCCCTATTTGCGGATCCCCTGAATTAGCCGATTCTTGCCAGCTGCTGTTGCCAATTTGCTGTAATCCCTCCGCATTTTTAAAACTCGCTATCGCTACCTGAAACATAGGACGGCTAAAGCCATTATCGTAAGTACCAAGCATAATCCCATCCGCTCCTACGTTACGGCTCGTCAATATGCCGGCCGAATTGCCGTTTTGCCGTCCTACATCAATATTGGACTGGGAATTATATTGTAAAATGTCTTCTAAATTAATGCTAAAATTCACTATATCAGCGCCGCTGACGGCAGTGTTGTCATAAGTGACATTTATCGACGTTACCGCTCCGGCAACGGTAGGATCGATCTTTCCATCCGTCCCAAATATTATATTCTCAATACGGAAGGTTTCTCCTCCGGCCGAAGTAAAAGCAGCCGCCGCCGGCGGAGTAACCGCAGTGTAGCCGGTTCCTCCATTATCAGGGAAAGTCGGATCCAGCGATAGGTCACAAGCCCATGTATCAGGACCGGTCTTAAAAAACCGATAAGAAAGACTATTTTTATTCCCCAAAGAATCGTAAAAATCCTTTAAAATAATGACCACATTTTCGTCATCAGGAGCGTCGGTAGCCATATTAAACCCTGCCGCCTGCGCTTCCAAAGCCGAGCTTAAATTGCCTTCCATAATCATTTCAGTAGTCGCTTTAGGAGCCATGTTCTGATAAGCGGTTATGTTTATATTCTCCATTCGGGTCGGATTAGTGTTAAAATTACCATCTTCGTCAGCTAACCAGCCCTGAACGAACTCACCGTTAACAGTAACTAAGTTATTGTATTCATCAATAACAAAAGCTCCTGATCTGGTATAAACCGTTGAGCCGCCCGATTGTTTCACTATAAAATACCCGTCTCCGTCTAAAGCCATATCGGTTAAGCGATTGGTCATAGACGCAGCATAGGGGGTATGTATCTGATCAATACTGAACAGCGCCGTTCCTAAACCGACACTCATAGGGTTAGTCCCGCCTTTGGTGTCAGAAGGAGCAGAAGCTCCGCGGTTGGCTTGATATAATTTATCGCTGAAAACCACTCTGCTTTTTTTAAATCCGGCGGTACCCACATTAGCTATGTTATTTCCTATTACATCCATTTTAACTTGCTGGTTCCTCAGGCCTGTTACACCTGAATACAACGAACGCATCATATTACTAAAACCTCCTTCAATATATACCGGCGTCAGGAATCACCTGTTCGCCAAGGGCTTCCTCCTAGAGGTCCGGCCCTAAATTATCACTGTGGAATCTATATTGGTAAACACATTTTCTTTTAAACTAGGGCCATCTACAGCTGTTATGACCGTATTATTTTTTACGCTCACCACTAAAGCTAAATCTCCCATCAAAACCAAAGAATCTTTCGCTCCTTTTTCTTTAGCCTTCGATATGGCCGAAGAAAGGTTTTGCAAATCTTCATCATTCAAATTTATATTCCTGATTCTTAGCCTCTCCTGAGCGTGCCGCGAAAATTTTAACTCTTGCTGGAGTTTACTTTCAAGAATATTTTGGAAATCATCCTTAGAGGCTACCGCTTGTCTAGCAGCTACTTTATTGGTCCCCGTCCCTAAAGGCTGAATTACTTGAGTATGAAAAATTAAACTATTATTTTCCATATTATCTCACCTCTTTGTCTTCCTTAAACACTATAACAATGCATCAATGGCTAAGCTGAAATCTCCATCTCCTGTTCGTCATTTTCCACCTTGACTTCATCTTCTTCTGCAAGGTCTGCCGCTGTTTCCTCTTCTTCATCCGGTAGTATTTTTTTAGTTATTTTATCTAAAGCAGCTGCTATCTTCTCTAAAGTTTTACTGTCCGGAGATTGATTCATAACCGACAACATCGACTCCATACTTATGTTTTTCCCATCTACTACGCAATATGGCACTCCTGACATAATCACAACCGACTGCACCACTCCGCTAAGAACAACGTCATCTTCCCCCTGCGGCTCAGGATTTATATAGCTTACTTCCCGTCCAATCAAAGCCGCGGATTGTTGCAGCATCAAATTAGGTATCATCACATCTCCTATTTGATATGATAATTCACTAAAGCTATTGTTAAGATTTTTCATCTGTTCCAAGCTGCTGAAACTAGCCATTTGAGCTATGAATTCCCTATCACTCTGCGGATTTAAAGGATCTTGATTTTGTAATTGAGTGACCAATAATTTTAAAAAATCTTCCTGCCCTAACTCTTTACTTTCACTTAACGTTGTAGTGCCAGCCGTGGAATTGGTATAACCGTTTACTGAATTTACCGCCATTTTTACACCTCCTATATGAGATAATTTATGCTTTCCATATTTACATCCGCATCCGTTTCATCATAACCGCCGCCCCATTCATAAGGATAAACACGGAGCAATTCCGGTTCCGTTTTGTCCTCCGGCCAATTATACTGGGTCCAATCAATTATAGGGGGATAATTATCTTTATTGTCATTTTGCCCCCCGCCTGTCTGCTGCTGGTCACGCGCGTCTTGATTATTATTGCTGTCAGCATTTACCTGAACATTAACTTCCGTTTTGTCCACTTTAATCCCCTGAGCTTCAAAGTTTTGTTTTAATAGCGCTAAATTATTCTCAATCAACGTCTTTACTTGATGATTTTCAGTATAAAACTTAGCTATCAAAGCGCCTTCTTCCATAACCACTTTGATCACCATTTTTCCTAAATATTCCGGATGCAACTGAAGTCTAATTTCTGAAAGGTTTTGTTTCACCATAACATCAAACTTTTTTACCATTTGATCAAACAAATCGTTCGGAAATATTTCCGGTTCATGGGTTACCGCGGCATTAGTAAGAGCGCTCCTGTTAGCGCTTTCCATGTTCAAACGGCTGTCAAGATGCTGGGCAAAAAGTAAATTCCGGTTATCTGATTCCGGCAAAGGCTTTGAATTGGAAAAAACATCGTTCTTTCCAGTGCTGTTATTCTGTTCTCTGAGCCGCTGTAATTCACCGCGCCTAGCCTCAATATCCATTATTTTTTTTACTTCAAAATCTTTAGAAACAACCTGTGTTTTTTCTTCTGCCGAACGTTCTTCGCCGTAAACTTCATAACGAAGCCCATTCTCTTTAGCATGTAACACATTTTTATTTGCGCCTGGCGTTTTAGAAACATCATCGTTTACTTGCTCGGCAAGCTTTGAACCCGCAAAATCAGCCGCAGCCGTTTCTTTTATCACAGGAACC
>JAISDD010000232.1 GCA_031265005.1 Syntrophomonadaceae bacterium
TAGATAAGAGTTTGGCCAATATCCTTACAGTTATTACCTATTGGCCTGCGCATAACGTAAAACTATTGAAAGTTTAGTTGTTACGGCATTGCTTAAAGCAATAGAATAAAAAATATAACTCCGGCCGAATTTAATCATGACGCGCTGTCCGCGGCCAATTATACAGCCGCGGCGTATTGTTATACTATTCTCAATTTAAATTCCGCCCAAAATCTTTGGGCGGGTTGCGGAAAATACCCCTGCGGGGCACGAGATAGTATTTACTAATCCGCTTTCAAGGTAATATTTTAATTGCGGATTAGTATTACAGGATATGAGGATATAAAAATTAAAATGGAAACGGATAACAAACAAACTATACTAATTGTTGACGATGAGCGTTTGAGTTCAGCAGTTTTGAACAACATATTATCTCCGGCGTATTCTATACTTATGTCCAGGTCTGGTAAAACAGCTTTAGAAATAGCCGCGCAAGCCATTCCTGACTTGATAGTACTCGATATAATAATGCCGGATATGAACGGCTTCGATGTACTGAAAAACTTAAAAAACAATGCGGTCACTTCTAAAATCCCGGTAATATTTATAACCGGTCTCAATAATGTCCGAGACGAAGAAAACGGCTTTTTGTTAGGGGCTGTGGATTACATAACCAAGCCTTTTATTGGTACCATCGTCAAAGCGCGCGTCAACACGCATATGCAAATAGTTCGTCAAATGCGTATGATAGAAAATTTAGGCATGATTGATCCTCTGACCTATATCCCTAACCGCAGAAACTTCGATGAAAGGTTAGATATGGAGTGGAAACGCGCTATAAGAGATAAACGCCCTATTTCTTTTTTGATGATAGATTTGGATAATTTTAAGCAATTCAATGACGCTTACGGGCATCTGCAAGGCGACGAGCTCCTAAAAACCGTCGCTAAAGTTTTCGCGTCGTGCATCAGGCGTCCGGCTGATTTAGCGGCCAGACTAGGTGGAGAAGAGTTCGGGGTGATTTTACCGAACACCGATTTGAACGGAGCTATGAAAGTCGCTGAAGATATCAGGGCTATGACCGAAGCTGTCCGTATAACTATTTCCAATCAAAAAAACAAAGCCTCCTCCACCGTAAGTATAGGCGCCGTCACCCGGTATCCCGAAACAGAAGATTCCGCGCTGGAATTAATCGCCAAAGCCGATGAATATATGTATACAGCGAAAAAAAACGGTAAAAACCGCGTATATACGGAATTGCCCCCGGTTCCCGGCCTCTAAAGCTTTTGGGCGGCCAGAGCCAATACCGCTTCTTGCGCCGCGCGTTCCGGCGGCAGGCTTACGAGGCGATGCCAATTTTCTTTTCCTCCTCCGCCTGTCCGCCGTGCGGCAAAGCCAGATTTTTATTTCATTTTCAATCAGTATATTTAGGAATAGTAATGGCAGCTTTAAATAAATCGCCGTCTATTTTTACGGCCAGACTGCCATTTTGGCTGTCCATAAGCGATTTAGCGATACTAAGCCCCAGTCCGCTCCCTTCGCTGTTTCTGGATTCGTCTCCTCTTTTAAACCGTTCCAGCAACTCGGTTTCGTCAATATTAAGCTCATAAGCGGAAATATTCTTTATTTCCACGACCACCTGGCTTTCATCGGGTTTGACATCAACATATACGCGAGAATTAGCCAGGGAATATTTAAAAACGTTGGAAAGAATATTTTCAATTACCCGCCACAGCATTTTTCCGTCCGCCTTAATAAAAATTTTCTCGGCCGGGATATTTACTTTAAAATCCAATTTGGAATCCTGGATACGGTCGTCAAGTTCTCCCAGCCCTTGTTTGAGCAAGGCGCTCAGCTCTACTTTTGCCAATATCACCGGCATATTGCCGCTGGTGATTTTCGAGGCTTCAAATAAATCGTCGATAAGGATTTTTAACCGCGCAGATTTCCGGTCGATAATATCCACATAACTCATGACTTTTTCATTGTCCAATTCTTCTTTTTTTAACAGGTCCACGTAATTTATGACCGAAGTCAGAGGCGTTCTGATATCATGAGAAACGTTGCTGAGGAGTTCTGTTTTTAAACGCTCGCTCTTGATCCTTCTTTCGACTTCCGTATTCAGGCCGCCGGCTATCTGATTGAGATTATCCGCCAGCCGGGCCAGCTCCCCTTGAGCCTTGACCGTTATCTGTTTTCCGTAATTGCCGGTTTTGATCTCTTCCGCTCCTTCTAATACCAAGTTGAACTGAAGCGCTAATCTGCATACCAGCCACACCGCCAAAGGTATAGTTATTATCCCGGCTCCAGGAATCATGGTAATAAGCCCGATAACGACGATCGCGGCAGCCGCTTTGCGCGTCAGAGAACCGCTGCGGTAAATATCAGCGGCCCAGGAAAAAATTTTAAACGCTATAATAAACAGCAAAGTGTTTTGGAGAAAAGTATGCTCTTTACAGCGCTTAACTAAAAGCAAACCTCCCGCTAATATCAAAGTTACTAAAACCATCGTCCAAAATGACATTAAAAGCAGATAGCCCGTGTCATTATCCACCCGGCTCCAAAAATTATATAATACCACTGCCATAATGACCAAAAATAAAATCATAGCCGCCGCTATGAATTCGTTGTAAATGTATTTTCCCGGCCAGCGGGCATCCCTGCCGTCATCGTTACCGTCTTTTTTCCCGGCGCCCCAGATCAAATATAATAATCCTATCATTATCGCCAGCCACAGCAGAGACAGTTTTTGCGCGCTCTTGATAAATTGTTCCCGGGCTTTTGCCCATTCCTGATTTTTCTCCGCTAAAAAAGTGTCCGGGTAATAAGCTAAGTAAACATTATTGGGATCGTTTCCATAAGAAAAGAGGAACTGATAATGGTACGGTAAGCTCTCAAAAAAATCTTTCGAGCTTTCCGCGGTATTGCTCAGCAGAACGTCAGAGTCCCGCAATACGCAATAGATGATCGATTTTGCGGCCGCTTCATCATTGACATCATTCAGCAGGGAACGGTATCTCCCTAAATCTTCATTCACGATTTTAGCTGATAAATTATTGATTTCGTCCGCGTATTCTTGTTCAAAAACCTGCCATAAAAAAGCTTCCCGACTGGAATCATCGTAATAGTTTTCGGCTATTTCCGGCGGTGAAAGTTCTAAAGAATTTTCCAATACCTGCCGGGGGAGAAGTTCGCGTCCGCGCTCGTACTGTCTTAGGAACAAATCAAGCTCGTTTCTTTTTTGGTGAAAAAGACTTTCCTTAGCCCGCAGCAGTTTATCTTTAGTTACGGTCCCGCCATTAATTATAAATTCCTCGTTTTGATATCTGGCCAACTGATCCAGCTGATTCGCCATATCATAGTTGGCGTTTGTATAACTTCTGCTGTCTGTATATTTTGCCTTATTCAAAAGCTGATAATCGAAATAGTCGGACGCCTTGAAATACTCATTTACCAGCATAAAGACAAACCAGGTAATAAAAATCGCAACTATAAAAAAAATACTGACATAAACGCTTCTACGTTTTAGGAATGTTCTCAATTTTATAACCAATTCCCCACACCACCTTTAAATATTTTGGTTCTTTAGGGTTTATTTCTATCTTTTCACGTATCCGGCGGATATGCACCGCTACCACATTATCAGCGTTATAAGCCTCCTCTTTCCATACCAGTTCATAGATTTCTTCGATAGAAAATACTCGTCCGGCATTTTTTAGCAATAAAAGCAGGATTTTATACTGAACCGAAGTCAGGCGCACTTCTTCTCCGTCGACCAGAACCGTTTTAGTCTCGTCGTTTATCATCAAACCGCCGCTGCCATAAACGCCAGTCTCCAGTTTCAGGCTTCCTAAAGACGTATAGCGGCGGAG
>JAISDD010000266.1 GCA_031265005.1 Syntrophomonadaceae bacterium
ATCATCCGGGTTCATCCCCAGCACGTTTTCCATTTCCAATTTCACCCTATCCGTTTCCGCGCCCGGTAAATCTATTTTATTTACCGCGCCAATGATTTCCAGATTAAGATCCATAGCCATGTAAACATTAGCTAAGGTCTGAGCCTCAATTCCCTGGGAAGCGTCTACCAGCAGCACCGCTCCTTCACAAGCCGCTAAACTTCTTGAAACTTCATAAGAAAAGTCCACATGCCCCGGCGTATCGATCAAATTAATAATATAGTCTTCTCCGGAACGGGATTTATAACTCAGACGCACCGGCTGTAATTTAATGGTTATACCTTTTTCCCTTTCTAGATCCATTTTATCTAAAAACTGTTCTTTCATTTCTCTGGCGCTTAAAGCCCCGGTGATTTCCAGCAGCCGATCAGCTAAGGTAGATTTTCCATGATCTATATGAGCTATAATGCTAAAATTTCTTATGTTATTTTGCACCTTATTCCTCCACCATGTACGATTATCTTAAAATTATAATCGATATCCCTCAAAGGTTCAATTACCGCGACTTTAATTGTGCCTCCTCTTTATTCAAACAAGTAGCTGATATGGTGATAAATCCGTCATAGCCGTTTATTTCACTATATGTACATATAAGCCGTACGAGTCTTTTAAGATATTTTCCGTTCAAGTATACAGCAATAAATTTAATATTCGACGTTTACCAGCGCCAGTTTAATGCCCCAAGGCTATTTTTTTCTTAATAATTCCCAGGATTAATTCCATTTCTTCTAAATGGAAAGGATACAAAACCAGTAAATATACTAAAGCTCCCACACCTATATCCGCAACAATCAAAAATAATTGGTGCGCTTTTAAAACCATGTCCAAATGCGGCCCTAAAAAGAAATTACTTGCTTTTACAGCTAGAGCCATGATGAAAGCCGCCCCCGAAGCCGCCGCAAAACTGCTCATAATTTTGCGCCCTCCTATACGGCCTACTTTGACGCGAAAAACCGTCATCATAAGCAAAATATCCGTCATACCTGCTAACGAATACGCCAACGCTAATCCTTGCTGGCCCATCATATTGGACAACTTTATCGAAGCCGCGACATTAAAAGCTATAGTGATTATTCCTACTAGAACCGGCGTTTTAGTATCTTCCAGAGCGTAAAAACTGCGATCTATCACTTGAGTGCAGGCATAAGCAAAAATACTGAAAGAGTAAAAGATCAAAACCTGATAAGTCATAACCGTCATTTCCGCTGTGAAATTCCCTTGTTGAAAGCAAAGTCCTATTAGTTGCCGCCCTATCAACACTAATCCCACAGAAGCGGGAATCATAATTATTAAAATAGCGCGTATCCCCAACAAAGATATTCTCGAAAAATTAGTCCAGTCTTTTTGGGCTACCAATGCCGCCAGAGTAGGGAAAATAGCTGACGCAAGAGAAACAGCAAAAATGCCTTGCGGAAAATTAATGATTTTTTGAGCTAAATTCAATGAAGTAACGACTCCGGCCCCCATATCAGAAGCTATATTTTGGGTAACAAAAGCGTTAAATTGCCCTACTCCCAGCCCAATCATGACCGGTATCATCATTATAATGATTTTTTTGAATCCTTCGTCGCGCCAGGAAAAAGAAAACACATACTGAGCCTTCACTTTGACCAGAGCCGGAATTTGCACTAAAAAGCTCATGAAAGCCCCGGCGACCACTCCATAAGCAAACGCTACAATTCCTAAATAATGCACGAAAGAAATTCCTATCAAAATTATAACAATGTTATAAAGTAAGCTGCCTATAGCTGGCGCCAAAAAATTGCCGTAAGAATTTAAAATTCCCATGGAAAAACCGTTCAGAACCATAAAAACCGTTTGCACAAACATGATGTGAGTCATATAAACCGCTAAGTTCATATATTCATGCGGCAGTCCAGGTACTAAAAGCGTTATCAAAGGCTCAGTAAACAAATAAGCCGGAATCAATAAAAACAACATCACCGTCATTGTGTAATTAAACGCTATGCTTACTGACCTCCAAGCCTGTTCTTTTAGCGATTTGGCCAGATAACCGCTAAAAACCGGAATCAGAGCTGAACCTATCGCTCCTCCGGCTAAAATCATATATAAAAAATCCGGGATTGAAAAAGCAGCTCTATAAGCATCGGTAAAATAATTAATCCCGAAATAATAATACATTGCCACTTCCCGCCCATATCCTAACACTCTGCTTATGGCAACGGTAATGATCAAGAGAATTGCTGCCTGGGCTAAGCGGTTAGCGGTTTTGCTCAAGTAAAAAACCTCCTGAATATTCATCATTTTAACAGCAGTCACTATATATTATTTATTAACTTATATTGTTAAAAGCAGCGAATACTTGCATACTTAAAAATATTTTTTCATTTGCCGGCCGATAGATGTTGTTTTCTCTTTTAACGAATTATATAATTCCGCGGTATTTATGTCGTATGCTTCACCCATATAAACCGTTCGTATTTTTTGATCGTCCAGTTTGACGGACAATACCGGCAGACGGTTCTCCATAGACAACTGGTTAACCCCTTCATTGCTTTGATTAAGCCCTAATACGACCAACAGCAGCAGCATCGCCACCAACAAAACTTTGTAAAATGTACGCCTGATTTAAACTTCCTCCTTTAAAACCTCTAATAAAATATCCGCAAAAAGCTCTGCCGCATATTCGCATTCCGCTAAAGTATTCATGTCGCCGCCAAATTCCAATAACAACGAATGGTCGAAACATTCTTGATTATACGTACCTTCTTTAGTCCGGACCGCCTTAATAAGTCCTGGATATAATACATCTCCCCGCTCTTTAAGCCGCTTGGCAAAACTGTTGTTAATCTGCCAGTCAGGGTGGTTTTTTCTGGCGTCGGTTCCCACAATAATCAGAATTGGCGCAGCTTGTTTATTATCTATAGTAACGGTTTCTCCCCGTGCCAAACCTGGTATGTTGTCCCGGTGTATATCGAATAAAGCTAATAATTTCCCTTTGTTTTCAGCTAGGATTTTATTAACTGTTTCCCGGGAATTAGTATAACTTTTATTGTAATCTGGGTAATCGTGAACGGTATCATTAAATACGCTTTCCAAACCTTTGCTTTTTAACTGCTCCGACAAATGTGAAGCTACTTCATTAATCAAACCGTGACCGTCTACGCGCGCCGCTTTGCTGTCCGGCGTATAACTCTCACTGCTATGGGTACAGTATAAACTCACATAATAATCCTTAAAAACCTGATGATCATCATTACTACTATATTCCGTACCTACAGCTTCCTGAAGCGGCGCTGGGGGCGGTAATTCATCTACATGGCTTTTTTGATTTACCTCGGTCGTATCCTCATTTTTTTTATAAGCTAAAGCTTGAATATTGGCAGTTAATAAATATTTCGACAGTACATGTTCTCTATACTTTTCTTCTAAGAAACCATTCGGGGATTTTCCGTTCAGCAGTACGCTGCTTTCTCTGAAAAAAACAGCGCCCATTTCATTGTTTACATTTACTCCGGCAGACAAACGCGAAAAATTATTCCATTGCTTTATGAACATATTGCCCCATTCCGGCTTTTCAAATTCGACTCCCAAGCCGACCAGCAAAATAGCAACAAAAGCGTACATTAACATTATCGTTTTAAAAAATGTAAAAAAATTACTCTTCCCCATTTTCTACCGCCTATTCGCCGAGCATAATATGATATAAAAAAACTATTCATATTATTGGTAAATTAGAACAGTATTAACAAATCCTTTGCTGTTTTAAAAACCTGCGATACTTAATTTGCCGCTTCCGCATCACCCTAATTCAGAAACAACAGTATCTTAAAAAAATATAATAATATATAATAAATTTTATTAAATCATTACTTATGGAGTTTTTAGTTATGGCGCAAATATTAGAAGTTTTTATGATCTTATCTTTTGGCGTTGCCTGGCCTTTATCAATAATGAAAAGCCTGCAAGCCCGAACCGCCAAAGGTAAAAGCCTCTTTTTTTTGTTGATAGTCGAATTGGGTTACATTTGCGGCATTGCCTCAAAATTTGTCGCCAACAACATCAATTATGTGCTGTTTTTTTATTGCTTGAATTTGTTATTGGTTTTTATAGATATACTATTGTACGTCCGCAACAGCTTGCTTGACCGTAAAGCGCGCGACTATTCCGTCAGCACCGCAAGGGAAAACGGAACGGAGTAAAAAAGCGGGAATTTTTTTTCTGACGGTATGCGCTAAAATATTTTGCGCCTTTTCAGCCCAGCGGCTGCTTTCCTGGGAGACGGCGCGGTCATTATAGCGGATATGACCGCAATTCCTGCGGCTCCGGCTTTAAATATTTCATCAACATTGGAACTGTTGACGCCTCCTATAGCTATGGTGGGGATCCGCACCGCCCGGCTGATCAGGCGCAAACCTTCCAATCCCAACGTTTTATCAGCTTCCGGTTTGGTGCTGGTAACAAACACCGGACCGGCACCTACATAATCAGCTTTATCAGCCTGGGCTTGCAGCGCTTCTTCTACGCTACCCACTGAAACCCCTATCAGCATAGTATCAGGCACTATACTGCGCGCCGCCGACAGCGGCAGATCGCCCTGGCCGATATGCACTCCCTCCGCTTGCACCGCCAAAGCAATATCGAGGCGATTATTTATGATCAGCGGAATATTATATTTCCGAGTCACCGCTTTAATTTCTAAAGCAGCTCTGTAAAATTCCAAATCACCGGCTTCCTTTTCACGCACTTGGACTATGCTGACTCCTCCTAAGATCGCTTCTTCCACCACTGCGGACAGTTCTCTGCCCGCCGTTAAACTCCTGTCCGTGCATAAATATAAACTATAATCCACCATGCTTCTCCCGCCCTCCCTTCAGTATTTAGCGCGTTTATTTTATAATTTTAAATCCCGCGCGTTTTCGCGCGCCGCGTCTCAA
>JAISDD010000267.1 GCA_031265005.1 Syntrophomonadaceae bacterium
CAAAGTAGGCAACCGCAAATGTTCAGCCGGCGTAACATAACAAAGAAACGACGCTCCATGCCAAGCAGCCAAAGCGCCTCCGATAGCGGAGGTTATATGATCATACCCGGGAGCGACATCAGTAACCAGCGGCCCCAAAACATAAAACGGCGCACCATAGCATAAAGTTTTTTGCAGCCTCATATTGGCTTCAATTTGATCCATCGGCATATGCCCGGGCCCTTCAATCATCACTTGCACATCACGTTCCCAAGCGCGCTTTGTCAATTCCCCTAAAACTATCAATTCTTCTATTTGAGTAGCGTCGGAAGCGTCATGTATACTTCCCGGCCGGCAAGCGTCGCCAAGACTAAGGGTAACGTCATATTCCCGGCATATTTCCAGCAATTGTTCATAGTATTCAAAAAAAGGATTTTCTTCCCCGGTCATTTCCATCCATGAAAACATCAGCGACCCTCCGCGGGAAACTATATTGGTGATACGGGATTGATTTTGCTTAAATTTCTTCGCGGTCGCTTTATTCATTCCCGCGTGTACGGTAATAAAATCCATTCCGTCTTCAGCGTGAATACGCGCTATATCCAGCCATTCTTCCGAGGTGATGTCTTTTAAGGCTTTATCATAATAAACTAAAGCGTCATAAATGGGCACCGTACCTAGCACAGCAGAACATTCAGATGACAAACGGCGGCGAAAAGCCCGCGTATCTCCGAAAGTACTTAAATCCATAATGGCGTCAACACCCATAGACAAGGCATGTTGAACTTTATGCAGCTCCATCTCGTAATTTTGGCAATCTCTCGATGCTCCCAAATTAACGTTTATTTTAGTGCGCAAAGCGCTGCCAATCGCCCTCGGAGAAATATTTTTATGCATAATATTGCAGGGCAGAACCGCTTTACCCTCGGCAATCAGATCCATTAATTTTTGTTCCGTAATATTTTCCATCGCGGCGGCTTTTTTCATTTCAAGTGTTACGATCCCCTTTTTGGCCGCTTCCATCTGGGTTTTATATGTTTTCATAAAAAAACCACCTTTCTCCTCATTGTTTATATTTAGGAAAACGATGGGTATGTATATTAAATATTGACGGTCATTTCGGCTTTATTCAAAAATAGCCGCTATATACATCCACATGTTTCCTACGGCGGAATTACCCGCATCAGGTTCAAAGGGTTCGGCTATACGCCGTCTCAGCCTCAAATTCAGCACCCCATGTGATCAAAAATTAAGTTGTTTACTCATACCGTAACAAAACCAGTTTATGTAAAACCGTTAATCAGCTGTATTCGAAAAAGGATCGGTAAATACCCTAGCGGACAATTCCACATCCAAATTATACAATAAGCTCAAATTATCGCCAATGAAATCGATTTTGTTTAGTATTTCGTTGGCGCTGGCTTCTTCTTCGATCTGTTCGTTCACATACCACATGATAAAATTATAAGTAGCATGGTCGTTTTCTTTTAAAGCAATAGTCGCTATATTATTGATCAAACCGGTAACATACTCTTCGTGAGCAACAACTTTTTTAAAAACATCTTTAATGCTGCCCAAAGCAGCTTCCGGCGTTTTAACATCCGCAAAAGCCGGCGCTCCACCGCGTTCCAGAATATGCTGATATATATGTGTTCCATGCGCCATTTCTTCCTGCGCCTGAATAAAAAGCCAGTTGGCCACTCCTTTAAAGCCGGTACGGTCGGCATAAGCAGACATGATTAAATACAAATAAGCTGAATAATATTCGGCATTCACCTGTTCGCTGAGAACTTTAGAAATATTTTCTTTTATCATAGCCATATCTCTCCTTTTTGAAAAATATAATTTTCAATGTATACCATGTTTCGACGCCAATTGGTCCGCCAAGCGCAAACTTCCTAACATTTGTTCTTTTGGACTATAGGTAAACACATTATAATCTACGCTTAACATTTATGTCAATAAAAGTAGATTTGTGGCAGCGGACAAACGCGTGAATAGGCCCCCAGCACGGCTGCATGAGCTTTCCGCGCAAGCGGGATAATAACGCGCCGGGTTTACGTTAAACCAATATTTTCAGCGATTTCTTCTAACGACAGGCGGTAAAGCCTGATTATTGTCTCCGTTTCGGCAAGTCTTTTTGAAAATGGCTGCGCTTCCAGGTTTTTAGCGCTTTGATATACCATTTTTTTCAGCACGTCAAACGCGCCGTCCGAAAGCGGCGGCTTCCCCATATAGTTTTCAAGCCGCGCTCCGTTTCTATATTCGGGATAGTCTTCCAGTCCCACAAACCGCAAAAACCATTCCGCGTTAAATCTTCCGAGCGCTTTCGTTATCCCCGCATAGTCGGCGATAATCTCGTCAAACATATTGTTTCGAGAGACGCCGAAAACACGCTGAGTAAGATAATGAGCGCACTCATGTTCCCGCCTGATTATGACCGACAGGCGTTTCCATTCCGCTTCGGGAAGTCCGAACGCACTGGCGGGAACGCCGCTGTAGCCGCCATCGGAGAGTATGATAAACTTATCTTGATAGAGTTCTTTTTGGTCTTTTATCATCGAAAAGTGAAAGACCTGTTGCCCGCTGCCGGCGTCTGCTTCCCAAGCAGCGCGGCGTCTCGCGATCCTGTCCCAATTGTTGAAACCTTTGACCATGCAGGCGTTCATAGAAGCGGGAATAGCGACCGGCTCATTTCGGCCGGCCATTGCCCGTACTAACGTAATAAAATCCTCTCTGCACTCCGTGAATAAAACAGGGATGCGCCCCGCCGCTGATTTATATAAATCCAGCGTAAGGGATTCGGGGCGGACCAGCGTGACGCCATTCGCTTTGCAACCGGGAATACCTCTTAATGTGGCGTCTTTGTATTCTTCTGTCGCGCTTATACCTTCCTCTATCGGAAAGCTAAGCTGCGGCAGATATTCTTTCAGCACGTTGAACGCACCCTTTTCTTCCGCTTCCGCACAGTAAATTTTCCACGTATCCACAAAAGGCTCGTCATTGATCGCGCCGGGATCACACTGCCCCGTTACGCCTGATCTGCTGTAGCGCAAAAGTTCCTGCGCCTGAGCGTCATCCGCGCCAAACTTCTTGAATATTTTTAACCGTTCCGTTTCTTCCAATTTCATGTATAATATGTTACCTTTCTATGCAGCACCTAGCCGCATGGCCGCGCAATGCCGACAGTTCCGGTTTTAACCAGCGGCACGGGTAAATTCCGCAACTGGGCAATGCTTGTTGCGTTTTTCTAATTTTCCTTCGATTTTGTAATTTACCGCCAGGCAGCTTAAACAATACCGCCCAAGTTCACAGCCGCCACAGGGCTGACCTGGAGAATCTTCTATGTTTCTTATTTTATTCAGAACTTCGGAATGATGCCAATACTCTCCTATGGTTTTGAATCTCTCCACGAACAGCAAATGCCTGCACGGCGTAAAATTACCGTCGACGTCCAGCGACATCATATACCTGCCTGCGGAACAGCCCCGCCAGATACCGGAGTTGTTATTGCCCCGGAGAAAAGATTTCCCCAAATAAGCCCGAAGCGGCGAATAGCAGTTTTCAACTCCTATACTGACTTTAACGCGCGACCGCGCTTTTTGTATGTTTTCCGCAAGCCTTGCGGTTTGTTCCGCGCTCGGGACGGTGTTCAGTTCGTATTTTGAAGTCGGTTTCGCCGCCATGACCACCAATCGGCTGACGCCGTATTCCTCACACAAGCTTACCATATTCGGGAAATCGTCACAGTTTGTGTTATGAGCAACGAAATTCACCGTGGTTTTTGGAAAATCTGCCTTACATAAAAGCGCCAGCGCGTTCAAGGCGTACGAATACCCGTCCCGCGTGTGCGAATTTATCTCTTCCGTCGAACCGTTAAGGGAAATAAAAATAGCGTTCGTTCCCGCCTCGATAAGGCGGTTCAACACAGTTTTGTCCACTCCGTAGCCGCTGATCGCTATGTTGCTTGATACGCCCAGCTTTGAACATTCTTCTATCAGATTGTATAGGCGCGGGTAAAGCATGGTTTCGCCGCCGCTTAGATTCACCTCCCATAAACCATTTTCAGCTCCATCCCTCAATACTTCGCGGGCACGTTCGAAATCCAGTTCCTTCCCATTTTCCAAAGAACAGTAACATTGCGGGCAGCGGAGAGGGCATTTTGACGTCAATTCAAAATTCATGTGCAAAGGGAAACGAAGAGAATCACGCGGGTTGGGGAGGAGTGTCATAGATTCTTCCGCCGCGTTTTTTATTTTCCGGACCATTTGCTCATCAATATCAGTCTTCAATGTTCTTATTTCGCGTCTGATACCGTTGTCCGCTCCACCCAGCGCTTCATATAGACGGTTATAATCCCGTGAGTTGATCTCCATGACGCGCCCGTTCGCGGAAAACAGGATTTTATGATATTCCGAACGTATTTTCATGTATGTACCACCTTTTTATAAACCCGGCAGGCCACGAGGTATTTCATCATGGCTTGCTGGTTTCTTTCTTTGTTACCGGCGCCGGCAATAAGTCATTGTTATTTCCATTTTTTACCAACCTGGCTCCATAATTTCAATTTTCCCACCGATGACCGGAATCGTGAGGCCTCCGGCCACGAGCACCAGTTCCTCGTCGCTGAGTTCCTCGCCCGCCGCCTGTTTGATTTTGGCGCGAAGTGCTAAAAG
>JAISDD010000059.1 GCA_031265005.1 Syntrophomonadaceae bacterium
TACCGGTATCTTTTCCCAGTTGAAAGGCTGCACCCCGCCGTCCGGCAGTACGGCGTTAAAATAGGCCCCGTTTCCGTCTTCGCGCAGTACCCCGTCTTGCAGGATATACCGTTCAACTCCGGTCGATTTGTAGATTTCTACTTTTTCGATGATTTTTAAATCGTCGCCTTCGTATTCTTCCGTCTCGTAGACGCGCACCACGCAATCAAGGACGGTGTGTTCATCGTCTTTCCAGAAGGGCAGTATCTCCCACGGGGCAAACCGCTTGAAGCTCAGTTCCCCTTTTTCATCGTAATAGACATACAGCCATCCCACACCGCAATTGAGGCTGTCTTCACCCAGGTTTTTTAATGTCCGGTGAAAACGCTTGTTGAATATCTCTCCCAGTTCGAGTTCATAATTTTCATCATCGGTCTGAAGGTTGAACGGTTTTCCCAGCAGGTAATTGTTTTTCTGGTCTGCTATTTTCCCGTACTGGTTGTTGACTAATTTGTTGTTAGGCAGGTTAGAAATCTCTTTGAGCTTTCCGTCCGGGCCTATGGCCGTGCGCCGGCGCTTTAAAATGTCGTGCTGGCCCCGGTAATATTTTTCACCGGTTATTTGCTCCTGCCGTTCCTCCGATGTTTTCCATTTCGCGATCTCCAGTTCAAAGAAGCGTTTTTCGCTCATCGCCCCCGCCGCTATGAGGGCGTTTATATGCTCGGTTACGGTAATCATTTTTTCTCACTCCTTTCTAAAGCCCTGTCCGTTTTATTTAAAGGAATATGTTTTTTCACGGACAGTCCCGACTTTTTCTGCTATGCCCGTCGTGCAGTCGGGCGCATCGTCGTGTTTGTTCTTGCCTTCACGCTGATATTTAGCCATTGCGTCGTAATATTCGGGGAAGCGGTCTTTCCAGTTGCGGGGGAAATAGATGTGTTCCATTACCCAGGTCGCGTTTGACAGGATCCGCGCTTCTTTGTTCTTTGACTGATAAAATGAGTTTACGGTCGTGTGATTGGTGTGGTATTGTTCTCTTAATATCCGGGTAACTGAACGCGCGAAACCGCGTCCGCCATTATTGCTCTCAATATCAGCGGCATTCACGCCGTCGTCGTTTAACATTTTCGCGACAGCGGGTTCTGTTATCTCCATCGGGTCTTTGGTGTACAGCACGTTCAAAACGTAGGCTTCTTTGTTATATACTCCGTAATCGATCGAACACAAATAATCATCGCCGGTGTCCGCCGTATCAGTGTAATTTCGGATTTCTGTAAACAGGTAATTTCCTTCGTCATCCGCCGGCAGTTTGTCATAGGTTTTGAAGGAACTGTAAAGCCGCCCTTTTATGTCAATGGGTTCTTGCTGATAGTTCGCGCTGGCGATGTCGGCCCCCATCGCTTTTATTTTTTGTTTGTACGACTTTAAAGACAGTATTTCAGGGCATAACATGCTCCCGTCGTCTTGCAAGGCTTTGTAGCTGATATGAACGACGTTTACGCCCGCCTCTTTGTAATGCTCGAACGCCCTGCCCGCTAAGTCTTCGCTGTGCCAGCGGGTCATGACGATTATGATTTTCGCGTTTTCTTCCAGGCGCGACAACATGGTGTTCGTGAACCATTCGTACTGTTTCTCAAGAACGTTAGCATTATGAGCCTCCGAAGCTGATTTGATGAGATCGTCAATAATCAGCAGCGTCGCGCCGAAACCCGTAGCTGTTCCGGTGGGGGAAGTAGCCAGGTAGTTATTATAGCCTCCGGTCAAGCTCCACAGGTTCATGGCTCCGTCGCCGCGCTGGATGGTAACGTTCGGAAATATGTCCGAATATACGATCCGGTTTTCATCGGCTTTCACCATTGAAATGGTGTTGCGGACGTTTTTGGAAAAGGTGTTGGAAAGGATTTCGTTATATGACCCGGTCATTATTTTCTCTAACTGGTCTTTCCCTAGTATCCATTCCACGAAACAGCCAGCCGTTCGTGACTTCCCATGACGCGGCGGCAGATTGACGATCAATACTTCATCGTCCGAGTAGTAGAAGTTTTGCAGCGTTCGGCAGAGGTCAACCAGAAAATGACGTTCACGTTTATAAAAATCAGGGGCTTTCAAATGGCAATATTCAAAGAAATCACGCCGCGCCAATTCGCACCGCGCTTTTTGTTTAAGCGTCATCATCTTTTTCGCCCCTCCGATCCTGATCCGGGGGCTGCCCCGCCAATCTTCGCAATTCTTCCGTCGTCAGTTCCGAGAAGTTAATATCGCTGCCCGTTACGGCTGGCCGCTTTTGTTTTACAGGCGCGGGGAGCGGTGAAATTCCGACTTCTTCCAGGCGGTTGCTGCGTTCCAGCTTTGTCCCTTCCGTTATGAAGCGGACGATAGTTCCCTCATCAAGTTTTTCCGGGTCTATATTTTCAAGAGCCTCTACCGCTTTCTTTTGCATGAGCATGGCGATTTTGGCCTGCCGTTTATACATTTCCTCTAATTCTTTTACCGCCCGTTTATTCGCTTGCCGGGCCAGGTCGTTATCCCACGCCAGCACACGTTCTTGCCATTTCCATTCGCTGCCCCAGCGCTCGATTAACACCCTACTTTTACCCAACTTTTGCCCAACTCTTGCATAACTGCGCTCTTCCCCTAATTCAAGGTAGGCGGAGAACGCCGCAAATGGCTTTACCGTTTTGCCCGCCGGGCAGACAGCCCCAAAGCGGAGGCAGCTTTGCCCACGGTAATAAACCCTGCGTTTGCCTTGTTGATGATGATGTCCAGCCTTTTTAGTTGTTTTTGCGACAATGCTATCACTTCTGTTTTCATATCTTGCTTCTATTCTTGATTCTATCAAGTGGGGTGACATTTTTCCTCGATAATTTACAAGGTGACATTATCGTTTATTAACAACACGAGAAAATTTTTAGCTTGACAATGTGCGGATATGAGCATAAAATGACAAAAAATAGATAAATTTTTAAACCGTAGAAGCGGGAGTAAAAACAAGTAAGGCGCTGGCAGAGAGCCGGGACGGTGAAAATCCGGCAGAGGTCTGCTTGTTAAATGGGCCGCGGAGGGCGCAATGAAAGGCGAAAGCTTAGTATCCTGCGACGTAAGGCATACGTAAATTGCCGGAAATATGATGGTATTTCTAAAAGTGTGGAAGTGTGTTTCCGAAGCAAGGTGGCACCGCGGGTTTGTAATTTAATCCGTCCTTGACAATGTATTGTCAGGGGCGGATTTTTTGCAGCGAGGGGCTCCAAAACGCGCGGATTACACACCAGGATGTAATAATTATGGGAGGTAGTTGGATGTTATGATTAAAGAGGCGATTATAAAAGCAGCCAACCATGAAAATTTGTCTTATGAAATGGCTGAAGAGGTAATGCATGAGATTATGGGAGGTGAGGCAAGCGATACACAAATGGCGGCTTTTTTGACTGCCATGGCGGTTAAAGGAGAGACGATTGAAGAGATAACTGCTTCGGCGGCGGGCATGAGAAAGCATTGTATCAGGCTGCTTCACGATATGGACGTTTTGGAAATAGTGGGGACCGGGGGAGATCATTCGAATTCGTTTAATATTTCGACGACGTCGGCTTTAATCATATCCGCTGCCGGTATTCCAGTCGCTAAACACGGTAACAGAGCCGCCACCAGTAAATGCGGGGCTGCGGATGTACTGGAAGCTTTAGGAGTGGATATTTCCATATCTCCAGAAAAAAGCCTGGAATTGTTGAAAACAATTAATCTTTGTTTTCTGTTTGCTCAAAATTATCATATTGCTATGAAATATGTGGCGCCGGTTCGCAAGGAACTGGCTATAAGAACTATATTTAATATTTTGGGGCCTTTAGTAAACCCGGCGGGAGCTAATATGCAGTTATTAGGAGTTTACGAAGAAGAACTGGTAGAGCCGATGGCGCAGGTATTGGCGAACTTAGGGGTAAAAAATGCTTTGGTGGTATTTGGACAGGATGGGCTGGATGAAATATCGCTCAGCTCCTCTACTACTGTTTGTGAAGTTAGAGAAGGAGTTTTTAAATCTTATGTAATCGAGCCGGAAATGTTCGGAATGAAAAGGTGCAGGAAAGAAGAATTGGTAGGGGGTACGCCCATGGAAAACGCCGCGATCACCCGGGATATATTAGCGGGGAAGCTGGGGCCGAAAAGGGATGCTGTTGTTTTGAATTCAGCAGCGGCTATTTACCTTGCGCGCCCTGATTATACGATGACGCAGGCGGTCTCATTAGCGCAAGATGTCATTGACAGCGGCGCGGCCATGAAACAATTGGACAGATTTATAACTTTATCGATGGGGTAGGGATATGATTTTAGATGAAATTGCTAACAGTACTAAAAGGCGGCTGCAAGAAGAACAAAAAACTATGCCGCTGAACATTATAAGACAGTTGGCAGAGAGTTTGCCTGTCAACAATGATTTTATCTTTGAGCGGCAGATAGCTTTACCCGGATTATCTTTTATCTGTGAAATAAAGAGAGCTTCTCCCTCTAAAGGAATCATTGCGGAGAATTTTCCTTATCTGCAGATAGCCGCGGAGTATGAAAAAGCTGGAGCTGATGCTATTTCGGTGCTGACCGAGCCTGAATATTTTTTAGGCAGCAATGATTATTTGCGCGATATTGCCGAAATAACAAACATCCCGATACTGCGTAAAGATTTTATTATCGACGCTTATCAGATTTATCAGGCTAAAATTATAAACGCGTCCGCGGTTTTACTGATTTGTTCTTTACTGGACTTACTGAATCAGCCTGTTTTACAGGAGTTTATTGTGCTTACACACAGTTTAGGGATGTCGGCGTTGGTTGAAACGCGCGACGAAAAGGAAATAAGCTGCGCGTTAGAGGCGGGAGCGCGTGTGGTAGGAGTTAATAACCGTGATCTGAAAACTTTCCAGGTAGATACGAATACCAGCATACGTTTGAGAAAAATGGCGCCGGAGGATGTTTTATTTGTAGCGGAAAGCGGTATAAAATCAAACGCTGATATTACGTTAATGAACGCTCATAAAGTTGACGCTGTTTTAATCGGTGAGGCGCTAATGAGAGCCGGGGATAAAAAACAATATCTGTCCTGGTTAAAAGGGGAAAACGATGGTAAAGATTAAGATTTGTGGATTAAAACGTCAGGAAGATGTTTTTTATGCTAACGAAGCCGAGCCTGATTATATAGGTTTTGTTTTTGCGGAAAGCGCTCGCCGAGTTGATTTTGCCAAAGCGGCTGAGCTCAGAGAGATATTGAGCGGTAAAATCACGCCGGTGGGAGTATTTGTCAATGCCTCTGTTTCTTCGATAATTGAGCTTTATAAAGCGGAGATAATTAGGGTAGTGCAGCTGCATGGAAATGAAGATGAGCGTTTTATTGCCGAGATCAGAGAAAGTTGTTCTGCTCCTGTAATAAAGGCTGTGCCGGTGAAAAATGAAAAGGATGTCGCAGCGGCGCGCCTGAGTCCGGCTGATTACATAATGCTGGATCAAGGAACAGGAGGCAGCGGCAAGAGCTTCGACTGGAATTTGGTGGGGAAATTGGACCGGCCGTTTTTTTTAGCCGGCGGAATTAATATTAACAATTTGGAAAAAGCGGTGAATTTGTCGCCTTATGCTGTTGATATCAGTAGCGGGGCTGAAAGTGGTAATGAAAAAGACCGGGATAAAATGATAAAATTGGTGCGGGAAATACGAAAATTATCTGTTAGCTTATAAGCAAAGAAAGACAGGGATAAAATGAAAAAAGGAAAATTTGGCCAATATGGAGGACAATACATTCCGGAGACTTTGATGAACGAACTGATAAATTTGGAAAAAGCGTATTGTTATTATAAAGACGACGCTGACTTTACCGCCGTACTCAGACAATTACTAGAAAATTACGCCGGAAGGCCGTCACGTCTATATTACGCGGCTAAAATGACCGCAGATCTCGGCGGAGCGAAAATTTATTTAAAAAGGGAAGACTTGAATCATACCGGCTCGCACAAAATTAACAATGTTTTAGGGCAGGTTTTACTGGCTAAGAAAATGGGTAAAACGCGGATCATTGCTGAAACCGGCGCGGGACAGCATGGGGTTGCCGCCGCTACCGCCGCCGCTTTATTAGGGCTGGAATGCGAAATTTTTATGGGACTGGAAGACACAAGACGCCAGGCTTTGAATGTTTTTCGCATGGAGCTGCTGGGAGCAAAAGTCAATAAAGTTACTTCAGGGACTATGACCTTAAAAGACGCTGTTAATGAAACTATGCGGGAATGGGTAGGCCGTGCGCACGATACTCATTATGTGCTGGGGTCAGTGATGGGGCCGCATCCGTTTCCCACTATAGTCAGAGATTTTCAAAGTGTTATTGGGCAGGAAGCCAGAGCCCAGATAATGCAAATGGAAGGGCGCTTGCCGGCGGCTATTATAGCTTGCGTGGGCGGAGGCAGTAATGCTATGGGGATATTTTACAACTTTATTGAAGATGCCGCGGTAAGGCTTATCGGCTGCGAAGCTGCGGGAATGGGCATTGAAACCGGTCAGCACGCGGCTACCATAACTAAAGGGGAAGTAGGGGTATTTCACGGCATGAAATCATATTTTTGCCAGGATGAATATGGGCAGATTGCCCCGGTGTATTCTATTTCAGCGGGTTTGGATTATCCCGGCATTGGGCCTGAGCATGCTTATCTTCATCATACGGGCCGCGCGGAGTATGTTCCGGTCACCGATGAGCAAGCGGTGTCGGCTTTTGAATATTTAGCTGAAACCGAAGGGATTATCTGCGCGATAGAAAGCGCTCACGCGGTCAGTTACGCGCGCGAAATAGCGCCGTCTATGGGGAAGGAAGAGACCATAATTATTTGTCTTTCAGGTAGGGGAGATAAAGATGTGGCTGCTATAGCCAGATACAGAGGAGTGGAGATCAGTGAGTAACATTAAAAACAGTTTTGCAAACGGCAAGGCTTTTATAGGTTTTTTAACCGGGGGTGATCCCAGCCTGGAAAAAAGCGAAGAATTCATTTTGGAGATGGTGCGGGGAGGCGCGGATTTGATAGAAATAGGTGTGCCTTTTTCAGACCCGATTGCCGAAGGGCCGGTAATACAAGCCGCGAATATCCGCGCTTTAGCTGCGGGGGCAACTATTGACAGGCTTTTTCAGCTTGTGCGGAGAATGCGCGGGCAAACGGCAGTGCCTATGGTATTTTTAACTTATCTTAATCCAGTATATCGCTATGGATATGAAAAATTTTTTGAAACTTGCCGGCTGGTAGGGGTTGACGGGGTTATTATTCCCGACTTGCCGTATGAGGAGCAGATAGAAGTACGCCCAACAGCCTCGGTCAATGAAATAGATCTGATATCGTTGGTGGCGCCTACTTCGGAAAACAGAATCAAAGAAATTGTCCTTAACGCCTCCGGTTTTTTATATGTGGTTTCATCGCTGGGGGTTACCGGCGTCCGCAAAGAAATAACCACCGACTTAACTTCTTTGCTCCAAGCGATGAAAGCGGTTTCCGATATACCGACGGCGGTTGGCTTTGGTATTAGTACCCCAGCGCAAGCGGCCTATATTTCCCGGCTGGCAGACGGAGTAATTATAGGTAGCGCTATCGTAAAGATTATCGAAGAACATGGAAATAAAGCGGGAAGATACCTTTATGAGTATGTAAAAAGCATGAAAGACGCTCTATTAGCTTAATAAATACGGGTTAAAACGCCTAGTTTTCGCAAAAGCAAACGCTCTTTTTAAAAATGATCAGATAATGCCTCTTTCTTTAAGTTGGTGGGCTAAATTATCTTTTTCGCGTTCATCGTCTACATTAAGCAAAACAGCGGTCATATCAGCCGCCAGCGCAATTCTGTAACTGAATTTGTTAGATGAGCGCTCTCTTTTGCTGTCATTATCGGAAAAAATAAAAACCAACATCAAAGGTTTTAAAGTGCTTCTATCGCAGATCAAGTAATCTACGTACTGAGTTTTTAGCCTGTTTTGAAGTTCTATGCGATTGGCGGCGTTTTCAGGAATTATACAAAGTGCAGATAAAGGTATTTTGGGCGTCACTACATAATCACGGTCGGTTAATAAATCACTTAAATGGTGAAACATTGACAGTTCTCTGGGGGTTAACAAATAATCCCGTTTTAATATTTTTATATCGTTAATATTGAAAGACAGATCGGAAATGTCTATAACTTGACCGCTGTGATGGCTTTTGTGTTTATGGGGCTGCTCATTGTAGGACGGCGTGTTAAAAAGTTTCTCCCATATTTTTTTTAAGAGCATCACAATAAGTGTTATTAAAACAATTAAAATTAAAATCGGTCTCAGCAATGCGCTTCCTCCTTTAACACATGCAGAAATTGAAAATCAAGCTGGTTTGTTATAATAATTGATGATAACATATTATAGTATACATGATATTAGCGCATTATTATTATTTTTTGTAAATAATTGCTAAAAGAAATTCGGGAGGGAAACTTTTGTTATATAGGAGCAGCAGGGGACAAGAGGGGGAATTTACAAGCGCCCAGGTCATAAAGCAAGGAATAGCAGCTGACGGCGGTTTGTTTGTCCCGGATCATTTTCCGGTATTAACGAAAAATGACTGGTTACGTTTACAGGACATGGATTATAAAGAAAGAGCATTTTTTATACTGAAGCTTTATTTAGACGACTATCCTGAGCAGGAACTGATAAAATGCGTTGATCTGGCTTATGATTTTCAGCCGGATGAGTTTCACGGCGCTTCCGAAGGAAGCAAAGAATGCTTTGATCATCCGCAGATAGCGCCTTTGCAGCCCTTGAACAGTTTTTGTCATGTGCAGGAACTATGGCATGGACCTACCGGAGCGTTCAAAGATATGGCTTTACAGATTCTCCCGCATTTAATGACCGCCAGCATACGTTTCACCGAAGAAGAAAGCCACATAGTTATTCTGACGGCTACTTCCGGTGATACCGGAAAAGCTGCTTTAGCCGGTTTCTGTAATGTACCCGGGACCAGTATATTGGTTTACTATCCTAAAAAAGGCGTTTCTAAAATACAAGAGTGGCAGATGATAACTCAGCCCGGTAATAATGTTAAAGTGGTGGCGGTAGACGGTAATTTTGACGATACCCAACGAGGAGTTAAGAATATTTTTGCGGATAATCGCTTGCTGGCAGGATTAAATAAACAGCAATTTAAACTATCTTCCGCTAATTCTATTAATTGGGGGCGTTTGGCGCCGCAAATCGTATATTATATTTCAGCTTATGCCGATTTATTAAATAATAAGGCGCTGAATTGGGGAGATAGCATCAATATAGCGGTTCCGACCGGAAATTTCGGGAATATCCTAGCGGCTTATTATGCTGGGAAAATGGGGCTTCCGGTGAAAAAACTCATTTGCGCGGCCAATTCCAATAATGTACTGACTGATTTTATAGCTACGGGACAGTATAACCGTAACCGGCCTTTTTATCAAACTATGTCTCCGTCCATGGATATACTGGTTTCTTCCAACCTGGAAAGATTATTATATGAAATAAACGGGCACGATCATGAACAATTGAAGTTATGGATGCGGAATTTAAATGAAAACGGGGCTTACAGCATTAACGCTGAGTTGAGAAAAGCATTGCAGGAAATATTTTGGTCTGCTTATTGTAACGAAGAGGAGACGGCGTCTGCCATAAAATATGTCTGGGAGGAATATAATTATTTAATTGACCCTCACACCGCAGTAGGTTTTAATGTTTATCAGAAATACCGCCAAGCTACAGGAGATGATAACACAGTCACCTTGTTAATTTCCACGGCCAGTCCTTACAAATTTTCTTATAGTGTGGCCAGGTCTGTTATGGACCCTGATTCTTATACGTTTGATGACGAGTTTAAATTGGCGGCGCGCCTGGAGAAGATCACCAATAAAAAAATCCCCAGATCCTTGCGGGATATAGCAAAATATCCAGTCCTTCATAATGAAACATGCGAGCGGGACAATATGGAAGAACCGTTGCGCAGATGGCTGAATTTAACGCCCGATGAAAACTAATTAACATCAGGGCAGTTTACCGGTAATGAAAAATTCCATTAATTCATGACCAGGATCGATGAACAATCCGTTTTGAGCGCTCATTTCGTCATAGGCGCTTTGGGGATTGAATGAAATATCAGTATTGTCAAAGATCATGAACGGCACAGGGGCGCTGCTGTGAGTTTTAGTTGCCACCGGGG
>JAISDD010000113.1 GCA_031265005.1 Syntrophomonadaceae bacterium
ACTGTGTTTTTCCATATATTCGGACATATCAACGCGGACGATATTACGTTCATCATCAAATAAACATTCGGCTAAAGCTCTGCTCAGTTCAGTCTTACCTACTCCGGTCGGGCCGAGAAAAATAAAACTGCCGATGGGGCGCTGAGGGTCTTTTAACCCGCTTCGGGCGCGTAATACCGCTGATACTACTGCTTCCACTGCTTCCTGCTGGCCTACCACCCGATTATGGATAGTGTCATTCAAATGGGTTAGTTTTTCTTTTTCTCCTTCTAATAATCGAGAAACCGGAATATGCGTCCACCTGTTGAGTACTTGGGCGATATCTTCTTCATCCACTTCTTCTTTTAAGAGCGTATCACGCTGTTCTTGACGCGCTAGTTTTTCTTCTTCGTTTTTTAGTTTTCTTTCCAGTTCATTTAAACGTCCGTATTTCAGTTCCGCTATTTTGTTCAGGTCGTATTCACGTTCGGCCCGTTCTATTTCTAAACGGCAGTCTTCGATATCTTTTTTTATATTTCCTAAACGGGCAATTCCTTCTTTTTCTATTTCCCATTGAGCATTCATAGTATCACGTTCGGTTTTTAAATCTTGCAATTCTTGTAAAATAATATCCAAGCGCTGATGAGAGACCTCGTCCTTTTCTTTTTCCAGAGCGGCAGCTTCGATTTCCAACTGCATGACCCGTCTGGTTATTTCATCTAAAACTTCCGGCATACTGTCGTTTTCAGTTCTCATTTTAGCAGCCGCTTCATCTATTAAATCAATGGCTTTGTCGGGCAAAAAACGATCCGATATGTAGCGATCCGATAAAACAGCCGCCGCAATTAAAGCTGAATCTTTTATTCTCACTCCATGATGTATTTCATAACGTTCTTTCAATCCTCTTAAAATAGACACGGTATCTTCTACTGAAGGCTGATCGACCCAGATAGGCTGGAAACGCCTTTCCAGAGCCGCGTCTTTTTCAATATGTTTCCGATATTCTTTAATGGTGGTCGCGCCTATGACCCGCAGTTCACCGCGCGCCAGCATCGGTTTCAGCAAGTTGCCGGCGTCCATAGCCCCTTCGCTAGCTCCCGCGCCAACCACAGTGTGGAGTTCGTCTATAAATAATATTATGCGCCCAAACGATTGTTCCACTTCTTTAAGGACCGCTTTTAATCGTTCTTCAAACTCGCCGCGGTATTTTGCTCCGGCTATTAAAGCGCCCATATCCAAAGCAATGATTTGTTTGTCTTTCAATCCTTCCGGAACGTCCCTGGCGATTATACGGCGGGCAAAACCTTCGACGACCGCGGTTTTTCCAACTCCAGGGTCTCCGATTAAAACCGGGTTGTTTTTAGTGCGGCGAGACAGTATTTCCATCAGCCGTCTGATTTCATCATCGCGCCCTATTACAGGATCTAAAATCCCTTCTTGAGCCATTTGCGTCAAGTCGCGCCCGAAACGAGCTAAAGCTTCGTAGCTTTCTTCCGGATTATCATTATCGACTTTTTGCGCTCCTCTTACGCGTTTTATACTGTTCAGTAAAGTTTCGCGGGTTATTTGATAATGATTGAGCAAATTTATTAAGTCCGCTTCGCCTTCATTTAAAATAGCCAGCAATAAATGTTCAACGCTCACATAAGTATCTTTTAAAATAGAAGCTTCCTGAGAGGCTTGGTTCAAAATCCGGGAAAAAGTTTGGCTGCCGTATAGAGTTCCCTCATTTCCGTAAACAGCCGGTATTTTGTCCAAGAGTTTGTTTAGGTCTTGCTCAAGTCCCGCTACATAAATGTCAGCTTGTTGCAGTAGCCGTTTGCAGATACCGTTTTCTTGTTGTAAAAGAGCGGTAAACAGGTGTCTGCCAGTTACCTCTTGATGATGACGTATAGCAGCTAGGTTTTGGGCGTCATTTAAAGCCTGCTTTGATTTTTGAGTAAATCGCTCCATGTTCATTTAAACACCTTACCTTTCTTTGACTATATTTGATAGTTTCTTATCCACAATAAGAGCAAACTATAAATAAACCGCCAGATAAATTATTTGTTATAATTATAAGCTTTATAGCGCTCACATACGTACTTAGACCTCTATGAGGCAGAGGCTATATACTTATTATAATACAATAAAAATAAAAGTCAATATAAGTCAAAGTTTTTTTCCTATTGTTTCATGCCTAACGTTTCAGTCATTCCAGCTGCGATTTTCCTAAAAACCGGCGCCGCGTCTTGAGCTCCTGATTCTCCGGCTTCTGATAAAACAACGATTGCCCAATGAGGATTTTCAGCCGGATAAAAACCGCCAAACCAAGTATTCAATATTTCTTCATTATTTTCATCAAAACGTCCGGTTTGGCTGGTACCTGTTTTACCGGCGGTCAATACTCCCGGTAAAGCGGCGGTTTTAGCGGTTCCTTCCTCAACCGTCAGGCGCATAAGGTTTTGCAGTTTTTTTGCCGTTTCAGGAGTTAGTACCTGTTCGGGAGCAGGGTTTTCAGGATAAACGCGTTTTCCATTTTGATCTATAATGTAACTCAATAGAGAAGGAGTCTCCCATTTGCCGCCATCCGCAATAGTAGCGATTAAGGAACATATCTGTAGGGGAGTGAGCATGACGCCATGCTGTCCTAAACTAGCGTTAGCTAAAGAGCGTTTACCAGGATTTATAGATATTTGGCTGGCTGGTTGATTATTATTAAATCCGATTATATTGGTATCTAATAAATGTAATCGCTGGGAGTAAATCAATATTTTTTCCCGCCCTAAACGCTGACCGATCTGAATAAAGACGGGGTTGCAAGAATGGGCGAAAGCTTGAGCAAAATTTAAACTTTTATGCCCGTTATGCTGCCAGCAAGATATTGACATTTTTTCGTCCAAAACTATGCTGCCGCCGCAGTAAAATAATTCGTCTTCAGTAACTAGCCCTTCTTCAAAGGCGGCCGCGGCAAGCAACGTTTTAAAAAGAGAGCCTGGGAAATACGGGCTTAAAGCTCTATTAAAAAATGGCGCTTCAGTAGAATTATTGGTTGATACTAATTCATATGGGCTATAATTAGGACGGCTGGCCATAGCCAGTATTTCTCTGTTTCTGATATCCATGACTACTACAGCGCCTTTTTTTATACTTTCGTCCATAATGTTTTCCGCTAAAGACTGAACTCTTTTATCGATCGTCAAAACTATGGAATTATTGTGGGAAGTTTCTTCTTTTCGTATCTTTAGCATTAAACCCTCAATGGATCCTCCGCGCGCGTCAAATACTGAAATCAATTTATCCGAAGCGGTTTGATTTTTTAAAATATCATTATAGTATTTTTCGACGCCGCTGATTCCTTCAGGAGGATTTTCTCCATTTACATAGCCTAAAATATGAGAACAAAAGCCTTTCGGGTCATAGCGAAGATAAATGGGATAAGTAAACAGCCCTTTTATGCCTAAAGCATTTATGGCTTTTTCTTGTTGGGAGTTCAAAACAAGACTAAAACGGCATAAACCGGCTTTTTGAACCTGGCTTTTCCACAGTTCGGATAATATAAATTCCGGTTTCATATTTAAAGCCTCGCCGATTTTTTGACTATAGATTTTTAGGAGCGCTGCTTGTTCTTCTTTTTTTACGCCTGCTAACATTATTGAGGAGATATAATATAATCCGGTCGCTGTATTATATCCAGTCAAATGCATTTGGTTGCGGTCTAAGATTTCGCCGCGCACTATTTCGGATAAGCTGATAGTTTTACTATGCGAAGCTATAGCCTGTTTTCCAAGTTCAGGCCCTTTAAAAAGCTGGATACGGGCTAAAATAACTAATAGAATAAAAAAAATCCCTAAAAAAATTCCCATTAAAATATAAATGCGATTTTTATTCAAAAACCGGCCCTCCTTTAAGCACGTCTGGCGTGATTAATTATTATTTTGCTGACTATACTGTAAGATTATCATTGGATAAGAAGGGCCGGTTTATACTTTGCTTCAACGCTTTTACAAAAAAAGGGTTAAACATAAAAAAATTAATCTTCCGGCGAGTCGTCCGTAAATGAAGGAAGTATTTCTAAAGGAAAAGGGAAATTGCTCAACAGGATGTTAACTTCGGATAGGGTGGACGGGGTAGCAAGAATTCTGACCTTTCCCTGAACGGCGTCGATAGTGGATAAAATAGCTAAATGGCCATGTGATTCTATAATTTTACTTAAAAAGTCAATATGGCGGGGGGCGATTTTCGCATAAATAATGTCAGACAAGGGCCGATCTCCTACGTAATATGGAGTGTTGGGGAACCGGAAACGGATATGGAATCTGTACGATTTGCAGGGGATGACGCGCATGATTGATAGAAGTTCCTGTTTCATCGTATAATTCGTTTACAGTCATAGGTAAAAGAGCGGAAGGGGTAAGCAGTTCTAAAGTGTCATTAAGCTCAAAAGGAGAACGCTGCCTGACCTGCAAGAGCTTTTTTTCTTGGTTGAAAGCGGTAACCGTTCCGCAAAAATCCACTCGGGCTGCCGGAGTAAGATTTTTTAAATCTTGCATGTAATTATCACTTCCGGAAATAAATCCGGCAGTATAAGGGCGGCTGGCTATTCGGTACAGTTCTTGCCGCCATGATTCTTTGCGGCTAGAGAATTTTTCAAGCCCTTCTTGTTCAAGACAATCTAAAACGTCTCGGTATACCTTCGCGGTACAGGCTACATAAAGAGGGCTTTTCATCCGGCCTTCAATTTTAAATGCATCAACGCCGATAGCCAATAAATCAGGTATATTATCCAGCAAACATAAGTCACGGGAATTGAAAATATAAGTACCGCGTTCGTCTTCGGAGACCGGAAACCACTCTCCCGGCCTTTGTTCTTCCATAA
>JAISDD010000177.1 GCA_031265005.1 Syntrophomonadaceae bacterium
TATTAAAAACGCGGACAAATATTTGCCCGCGAATAAGGAAAATAGTATGTACTAATCCGCTTTAAGGGAACAGATTTTATTGCGGATTAGTATCAGTATCTTCTTTGAAAGGATAAGGCAGAATTGAAAATTGCGATAGTAGATGGCCAGGGTGGTGGTATCGGAAGTTTTTTGATTGAAAAATTAAGGACCCATTGCGGAAATTCTATTAACTTAATTGGACTGGGTACAAACGCCTTAGCGTCGGCTTCCATGTTAAAGGCTGGAGCTAATGAAAGCGCCAGCGGGGAAAACGCCATCGTATGGAATGCGTATAGAGTAGATTTTATAATTGGTTCGGTAGCGATTATCGCGGCTAATTCTTTTTCCGGCGAATTGACTCCTAAAATGGCGGAAGCTATTGCTTCTTCGTCGGCTTTGAAATTATTAATCCCTTTGAATAAAGCAAATATTATCATGTGTGGTATGGAAAACAGTTCTCTGCCTTTACAAGTAGATTTGCTGGTGAAAAAATTAAAGGAATTAATGCCGCCGACCGGAAAAGAGGCCTGATTTTCTGTAACATACGAATTGATAGCGCCTGTAAAAAGTATTTATGTTTTAAGAAATTTTTAAAATGGTAAATAACATCATATTCTTTTTTTATATTTAGTGTATCAGTTTTTTATGGGGAGGAGTTCATATTGTGTGAAGCCAATGTTTATCTCTTGGAAAATGGCCGGAAAAAATTATTGCTGGAAAAAGTAGACCGCATTATTCCCGATGAAGCGGATACTTTGCTTATTGAAAATATTTTTGGGGAACGGATAGTTTTAAAAGCGAAAATAGTGGATATGTCTTTAGTGCGTCATCAGATTTGTATCAAAGAAACTAAAGCTCCCAGCATCAGTAAACATAGAAGCGAGACCTGGCTGGAACCTGCTGTCGCCCACGGCCATTTTCACGCGGGTGAAGAAGTGATCGTAAAAGTATTTCAGGGCCGCAATATGAAAGCTGACCTCAGCCATACTTTTGAGCGCCTCGAAGCTTTTGTCTGTCACAATGACGAAAAACGGCAATTGTTGATACCTGACATTAATAATAACCAAGAGTTGAACTTAGGACCTGAACAAGACGGCTTAACGCAATTATACGTTAAAAACGAGGAAAATAATGTCATTTATTACGCTAAGATTATTTTAGAGATCGGCCACCACCATCATCAAAAATTAAAACCGCTAGGGCTTCCTTTGGAAATTATCCCTGTAGAATACGGTCATTTTCATGCAGGGTCAGAATACGGAGTAATAGTTTTAAAAAACGGCAGACCTTTATCTAACGTGAACATAGGCGTTACATATACTAATATTTCTTATTCTGATTATCCGCATATTTTAACAACCGGCGACGATGGAAAAGCAACAGTGTTTTTAACTGAGCCGGGAAATTATCTGTTTGTAACAGAAAGCGAAGAAATAGTGAGTACCTTTACTTTAGTTAAAAACTTTTAAACAGCTGGGTCAATTTTCTGTAAACATTTGGTAATATGACAAAATTTACTCCCTATTTTACACCGGATTCACTTTCGCCGCAAAGCTGGCAACCAGGCTTTGAAACTCCGTCTTGCCAACCGGTTTCAAAATAAAAGCGTCCGGTTTTGTCGCCTGAGCAGAAAAATACTCATGAGGATAGCCTGATATTAATACAAAGAAAATGTTTTTATCCAGCTTCTTTATCTCCGCCCCAATTTGTAATCCGTTTAATTTTTGACCGCGCAGCTCAAAATCCAGTATGGCTAAATTAGGCTTAAAACTTGCCGCCAGTTCCAAAGCGTGTTCTCCTGATTTGGTAGTTGCAACCGCAGTTACCCCTTCAATGGGCCTTGCCAGTACTTCAAAATATGTTTTAATGATTTCCTCATCTTCCAAAATCAAAATTCTCATTTAAAACCTCCAGCAGTGATATTACAATGACTTTTGACTCAAAGCATTATTTCGTTTTTGTCGGTATATAAACAGTAAAAATCGTTACCGGCTCTGTTTCAATCAATAGTTTGCCTTTACATTCTCTCACTAATTTTTCCACAATATATAAACCATAACCCCTTTCGCCGGACTTTCCGCTGACTCCGGCTTGTAATATTCGCTCAGCATCGTCAATTTTGCTGCCGTTATTGGAAACCCTAATAACACTGTAATTACCGCTGCGGTCAAAAACTATTTTTACTTTTGGATCATTATGGTCACAAACGGCAGCTTCGAAAGCATTATCAAGCAGATTACCCAATATACTGCATAAATTCCAGGATGGTATATCGACGTCGCTCAACAGAAATTTTACTTCCACTTCAAAGTCGATATTTTTATTTTTAGCCGTTTCATGTTTGGCATTTACTAAACTGTTAATTTCCACTAAGCCGACATTGTACATATGCTCATTAATGTTTAAAGTCCTGGCGATGCCATTTATGTATTCCATGGCTTTTTCGAATAAACCCATATCTATCAGAGCTTGCAAGGACTGAAGGTGCCGGGCATATTCATGGCGCTGAGAAGCTCCATTATGCAGCAGCACTTCCATATGCCGCAAATAATCATTAAATATTACTTTTTGATTTTTCATTTTCGATTTTTTCTCGATTCTTTTAATGGCCAAAATAGTGTAAAGCAGCATAACAATAGAAACCACACTCAAAAAAGGTAAAAAAACAACACTGAGGTATTCATTTCTGAAGAAAAAAGAATTATATCCATAAGTAATCAACACCACCATTGGCAGCAAATATATTATTAACTGGTAAACATCCGTGTCAAAAATCTTTTTCATCTTCATCCACCCTGTTTTTATCCAAATCATACAAAATGATTTTCTTTTTTATGATAACCGCTAATAATACAACAAGAACTACCGCAGTCAAGTAAAACGCTCTTAATTGCACCGCCGGATTCCCTAACCATTGTTTCGAAGCTACCGTAAAAGCTTTAATTACAAACATCAGAGAAAGCGTTTTAAAAACAGCATAAACGATAAATCCCATCATCATTCCAATAATCGTATATAAAAAATTTATTTTCTCAATATAAGCTATTAAAGCAGACATACTTAAAAATAATATTAAGAAATAAATTACATAATTGACCCGTACACAGCACAGGATATAGCAGCTCAACAACCCCGCCAACGTTGCTGATAAAAAAGTTCCAGACAGCCTGGTTTTAATATTAAAAAGTCTTAATCCTATCTGAGCCATCAAAAACGTTTGCGGAACGACAATAAAAATAGCCTGATACCATGTCATATACTGCATACCATTCTCCACTCCGAAAATATTCATTCAACCGCATAAATATTTAACATTATTTATTGAACAAAAATAATTGCTGATCAATTCGTTGTTTTGTACACCTTTCGGCTGTCCTAAGCAAGTCGTCATGGAGAATTGCGCCGTACCGGCTTTTGATAGTAAACTATTTATTTTTTCCATACTCTAAAGCCGATAAATATTCCCGCGTCACTTTAAGTTTGTTAAATTATAGAAAACACTGAATAAATTTTATACTACGTTGTTCTCTAACGCTATAAACAATCCTTCTTTAGGACAAATTAACTCATAAAACCAATAAATTAGCAATTTATCGCAATATTTGACATTTTTCGATTTGTTTTTACAAAGATAAACTGTATACTGTATTGTAAAAATACTAATTTGTCGAAATGATTAAATATGCCAGCTGACAATTAGTATGATCTTGCGACTTCACGCATTCTTTCGGAGGATCCCACGAGGGCAGGATTGAATTGGTATGTCTATTGTGAAAACGACCCTGTCAACCGTATCGACCCATCTGGACTTGACAGTTATGTCCTTTATGACCCGAATGATGAGGGGTTTGTTTCAAAAGAAAAAGCAGAAACAATGAAAAAAGAGTTAGCGGAGAAGTACGGAACGCCAGGCCATATGATAGCAATAGACAGCTACGACTATTTTGTTGAGAAGTTTAATCATATAGGTCGTAACGGTGAGGGCGTTGACAAAAAAATAAGGGTTTTTTATACTGGTGTTTAGTAGTATATAGCGACAAGGAAGGCGGCAGGCTTAGCCTCTTTTAAAGGAGGTGATGCCATGAGCGTTTTTGAAGCATTGTCCTTAATACCCAAAGGGCACACAGTGATAATGTTCTCAACGTTTGTTATTTTACTTATACCCTGTCCCCAACGGGGACGGGCACGAGTAAAAGCAAAATAGCCGCCCCTGTCACAAGGTTCGCGGCTATTTAAAATAGTGGCAAGCCTGCCGCCCTTGAAGCGGCTATGCTGCGGGTGAAAGTGTTTACGGCACTTTCACCTTTTTTATTATTATATGCAATTCCCCTGCGGGGCACAAGATATTTTTTTGAAAAACCAGTTTTTTTTGATTTTTTGCCCCCCTCCCTCCTGTGTTAATTTCCCTCTGGGCAGAACAGGCAGGCAATGACCGGCTATGTCTTTGTGAAGAACGAAATGAGAAAGCAACCCAGCATAAAGCAATCCTGTGAACCTAGATTGCCGCGTCGTACCCTACAGGGCACAGGCTACCGCTCCTCGCGCCCACTACCTACGTGAGTACGATGGAGTCGCGCCTTGTCATATCCCGACACGCATTGTCATTGCAAGCGTTAGCGAAGCAATCTAGATGTATCACTAACAGTCTTGTCTAACATTAGAACATCTGATAAACTAATGTTGGGAGATGGAAAAATGAGCAAAAAAGTAGTAGAAAAAGATGCGTCAACAAAAATAGCAAGAAAACGGTTAAGTGTTCTTG
>JAISDD010000234.1 GCA_031265005.1 Syntrophomonadaceae bacterium
AGCAAGTGGGAAGGGTAGTGTTCTTTCATAAAATTTAATAAATACAAGGTTGTAGTATAAGCGTCGTAAGCATTTTCGCCCACGATATTTAAAAGAGCTAAATTTAAGCCTTGAATTTCATTTTCTATTTTAGGCCACATAATTCCCGGAGTATCCATAAATTCTATATCTTTTCTCAATCTGACCCATTGCTTACCTTTGGTTACGCCAGGTTTAGGACCGGTTACCGATGTTTTGCGGCCTACCATATTATTTAAAAAAGTAGATTTTCCTATGTTAGGTACTCCGACCACCATCACCCGCACTGCCCGCAAGCGGCGGCCTTTTTCTTTAAAAGTTTGAGCTTTGGAAATGAACGAAACGGATATCATTTCGGTGATTTGCTTTTTGCCTTTGCCGGTGAGAGAATCCATAGGCGCGGCTAATGAGCCGGATTTATTTAATGTTTGGATATGTCCGGCTAATTTAACCGGATCCGCTAGATCGCTTTTATTTAAAACTAAAATTTTATTTTTTTTAGACACTATATTCTCCAGCAGGGGATTTCGGCAGGCAAAAGGGGCGCGGGCATCCAATAAAATAATTACTGTGTCCACCAAACTTAAATTAGTTTCAATTTCCTTGCGGGCTTTTACCATATGGCCGGGAAACCAATTGACTGGCAAACAAATCACCTCCTTCGTTAATTTTTTTATACAACCCTTGAATTCGGCAAGGTTTTAAAGGGAAGGAGCGGTAAAAAAAGGGGGGAAGCCTCTTCAAAGACATCCCCTTAAAAATTATTTTAGTAACGTCCTTTTTCTTTAACCCGGGCTTTTTTGCCCATTAAGCCGCGCAGATAGAATAATCTAGCCCGGCGGACCTTGCCTTTACGAGTAATTTCTATCTTGGCGATCCTAGGCGAATGAACAGGAAAAGTCCTTTCCACAGCTACGCCATAAGTGATACGGCGAACGGTAAAAGTTCTGGAAAGCCCTTTGCCTCTGATTTTTATGACTGTCCCTTCAAAAATCTGTATCCGTTCCCGAGTACCTTCAATAACGCGTACATGGACTTTAACAGTATCTCCAGGGCCAAAAAACGGCAAATCAGTTTTAAAATACTCGTTTTCAATAGTTTTAATTATATCGGACAATTTTTTATCCCCTTTCAGGCTGATGTTGTTAGTGCCTCATAATATTATAACAATACGGCGGATTATCTAATAAATGCCGAACAAAAAAATTATAACATATTAGCCTTCGTAAATACAAAAAATATACTTCGTTTATTTGCGCTTGAAGCCAATTAGCGCGAAACGCTAAAGTCCGCCGAATAACCTGTCAGTTATAATAGCCGCCGCGCTACGGACAGATAAATGATTGTAAATCCGGTCAGGTTCTATAGGTTCTAAAATGTAATCACAATTTTCAATGAATTTTTCTTCAATGCCCCAGCCGGTTCCTAATAACAATAAGTAAACAGTTTCGTCTTCGGATTGCCTGAATAGTTTTTTCATATCTGCGTATCCGATGGTCTTAGGGTATGTCCGCGCGTCGGTAGCAATACATTTAGGTTTTTTTCCGTGCGTTTCCGTTACAAAATCAACGACTTCGTCCATAGACGGCATTAAGCGTAATAATTTTAAAGCTTCCTGACGGTCGGGATTATATTGTCCCCCGAAACCTTCAGTCCAGTAACCGATAATATCTCTGACCAAGCGCTGCTGTTCAGGGTGAGGGTGAACGATAAAAAATCCTTTCATATCGTAAGTACGAGCAATCCTGGAAATATCATGAATATCCAAATTGGTCACAGAGGTAGAAATTATCTGCATTTGTTTGTTATATACAGGATAATGCAACAGGACGATGTAACAGCACACTTTGTTCAAATCACTTCTCCTCTGAAAACAATAACTCTATCAGCAAGCCTTTTTCTTCCGCCGAATATTTCTTTTTGAGCAACAATTCCGGCCGTTTTAGTAAAGTTTTTAACAGACTTTGCTTTTTGCGCCATAAACGTATGTGTTCATGGTTGCCGGACAATAAGAGCGGCGGTACTTCCAAATCTTGAAATACTGACGGCCTGGTATATTGAGGATACCCCAGCATATCATGGCTGAAAGATTCTTCATGCAATGATTCTTCTCTTCCTAAAACGCCAGGCAATAACCTGGAAACTGCGTCTATAATTACTAAAGCCGGTATTTCTCCGCCGGTTAAAATATAATCCCCGATCGAGATTTCTTCATCAACTTGCGTCAATATTCTTTCATCGATACCTTCATAATGCCCGCATAAAATCATTAAATGGGGCTTAGCCGCTAAAGCTGCCGCTTTTTTTTGGTTAAAGGGCTTTCCTTGCGGGGACATGTAAACAACGTAACTGTCGCTGGTTTTTAAAAAAGCTAAAGCAGGGATTACGATATCAGCTTTCAAAACCATACCAGCTCCACCGCCGTAAGGATAATCGTCAGTTTGAGAATAATGGTTATCAGCGAAATCACGTATATTAATAAGTTCCAGATCTATAATTCCTTTTTCTCGGGCTCGTTTAATAATACTGGCATTAACAGGGCCGTCAAACATTTCCGGGAAAAGGGTAAAAACCTGAATTTTCATACTATTCCTCCGGAATAACATCTTTATTTGCTGTCAAAATCGACTAGTCCTGGCAGTAAGCGTATTTGCATGACGTTTTCTTCAAGATCAATATTCCGGACGACCTGTTTGATAGCCGGAATTAAAATTTCTCCGTAATTTTCAGAATCGATCACATACACATCATTGGCGCCGGTTTCTATTATATTGCGCAACATCCCCAAGTAGCCTTTTTCCTCGTCGCATACCCGCAATCCAAGCAATTGGAATTGATAATAAACACCTTCAGGTAAAGGAAAAATCTGCTCTTCTGGAATTTGGACGCGAAATCCTTTATATTTTGAAGCGTCTTCTTTCGTATCGATCCCGGTGAACTTTAAATAAATATGATTATTATTAAACCTGACGAATTCTATTTCTTTCTCCGCACGAATTCCGTGAAAATCAGAAAGAATAACGTTCTTTAATTGTTTAAAAC
>JAISDD010000247.1 GCA_031265005.1 Syntrophomonadaceae bacterium
AGCCCCACCCATAATTATTACATGACTGGGGCGCTGTTTTATAACATCGTGTTCGAAACGCCTCCACATCTGCGAAGTGGTGTTTCCATTGATTCCTTCATTAATCACTTCGGCCTCTAAGCTTTTTTCCAGCTGGTAAACCCAAGAATACTCCGGCCCGAAAGGAAATCCCCAAGTTATACTGTCCCCTATACAAACTATCTTCATATTTCCCCCGGCTCTCCTCATTATTGCGATTGCGGCAGATTATCCGGCGATTCCGTTTGATTCCCCGGCGCTTGCTGCACTGGTTTAAGCCCGGATAATTGTTCCAGCTGCAACAAAACATTATTGAGGTTGGTTAAGTTTTCACCGTAAGCTTGCCAGTCGCCTTCCTTTATGCTCCGGTCAGCTTTATCATAATATTCGCGCGCCAACTGGATAAGCTGCTCAATGCTATTCTGCCCCGAAATATTGTTCGGGGACAATGCCCCAGCATCATTTTCCGTACTTATAGGTTTGATGGAAGTGGAATCCAAGTTTCCGAAAATTGCTTTTAAAGCGGCGTCCAGAGTAGGCTCCATCACGATTTTATTGCCGTAAGCCGCGATTACCCTTTTTAATTCCGGCAAATTACTGCTTTCCGCTATTAAATACAAGGGTTCCACATACAGAAGTGAAGTATCCATAGGGATAACCAGCAAATTTCCCCGATAGACTTTCGAGCCTTGCTGATTCCAAAGGCTAAGTTGCTGGGATATGACCGTATCTTGGTTGACCCTGGATTCTATTTGTTCCGGTCCATATATAGTTTCCTGCTTGGGGAAATTATAAACTAATATTTTGCCGTAGTTGTCGCCATCCATTCTTGCGCACATCCAGGCTATCATGTTCAAACGCATATTGGGAGAATACGGCAGCATCAGAGTGTATTCCGGCTTTGTTTCTTCCGGAAGCTGCATCAGCAGGTAATAGGGCTGGACTTGAGTTGTTTCCGAGCCGACAATCTCTCTTGGCACTACCCATATATCTTCCTTATTGTAAAAAGCAGTTGGATCCGTCATGTGAAACGTACGGTAAATATCCGCTTGTATAGAAAATATACCTTCTGGATAACGAATATGCTGTTTTAACCCTTCCGGCATATCAGACAAGGGCTTATATAAACCGGGAAAGATTTTACTGAATGATTGAATGATCGGATCTTTGGCGTCCGCGATGTAAAAAATCATTTCCCCATTGTAAGCGTTACAGGTAATTTTAACGGAATTTCTGATATAATTATCTCCGAGCGCGTTATACGGCTGTGAATAGGGATATTTATCCGACGTTGTGTAAGCGTCCAGCATCCAATAAAGTTCTCCTTCCGGCGTTATAACCGCGTATGGGTCGGAATCGTAGATCAGATAAGGCGCCACCATGGAGATCCTTTCACGAATATTCCTGTTCAAAAGGATTTGGCTTTCGTTAGTTATGTCGGAAGAAAGCAACATTTTATAATCCCTCAAAGTCCAGGCGAAAAGTAGCCGTTTGCCCCAACTATTCAAAGAAAGGCCGGATCTGGCGTTATAAGTAGTCGAAACGTTCAGTTCCCCTTGCGGGTAGTCAAATTCTTCCTGTTTCGTGTTTACTATCACATATGAATTAGTTCTTTCTCCGAAATATATTTTAGGCTGATTTAAAACCAAATCGCTGGTAAAACGCGGTGGAATATCCCGCATGAAAAAGTTAGGAAAACCCTCGGTCCCCACTTCATTTACCGGGCTGGCGATGACTCCGTAGCCATGAGTATACATCAGTTTTTGATTGATCCAGTCTTTAGCTTGAGAAGGCAAGGCTTCCTGATCCATTTCCCTGACCGACAGCATGACTTGCCGGTACTGACCGTCTACGGTATATCTGTCTACATCTACGTCCTCAAATACATAATAAGTCCTTAGCTGCTGCAAATTCTGATAAGTAGTCTTTAAAGGCGACCAATCCCAAAGCCGGATGTTTTTCACGGTAGTTTCGTGAATGGGGTCGTTGATATTTAAATCATATGTTATCGGGAAATCTTTATTATCGACCATGTCGAGATTATATGCTTGACGGGTATATTGAATGGCCCGTTCGATATTGGCGCGTTCTTTATTAAACTGATTAGGCTGAACCATAAATTTCTGCATAATGCTAGGATAAACCCCTTGCAGGATAACGGCCAAAACCACCCAAGTCCCTATGGCTATGAACACCCATTGCATTTTTCTTATGAAAATTTCCACGATTATTAATAAAGCGACGACCAGGGAAACCACTAACAAAACTTTATAAGCAAACAGCCGGGCGTTAATGTCTGTATAAGTAGCCCCGAAGACGATACCATTAGTCGAAAACAGCAGTTTAAAGGTAGACAGATGAAATCCCCAGGCTTTCAAAGCAAAAATCAAAGCGAACAAAATGGCCATGTGGGCTTTAGCCAAAGAAAAATTTTTCCATCCGGCATTGAAAAAAGAAGCGGAAATATTAATAAAATAAATTATTCCCGTGACCACCACCACAAATATCAAAGAACTCATTAACAGAGAATAAACCATTTGATAAAATTCCAGGTTAAAAAAATAAAAGCCTAAATCTTTATAAAAAACCGGGTCCACTACTTCCGCGGAGACTCTGTGGATATATTGCTGCACTACAATCCAATTATCCGAGGAAATACTGCTTAAAATAAAAGCTACAAACGCGCTTACGATCAGTAAAATCCATTTAGAGTTAGCGCCGGTCAGAAATTTTTTCAAATTGGAGCTTTCAGGAAACAGGTAGAAAATATCAGAAGGTTCACTATGTTCCCTTAACCGCTGCATCCTGACTGTATAGCTGGTTACTAATAAATTTAAAAAGAACAGCAAAAACGCGAATATAAAGACTGCTACGTGCAGCAATATCTTGCTGGTTAGAATAGTAATAAACGCTCGCTGATAATTGACCGATTGAAACCAGAGCCAATCGGTATAAAAGTTAGTAATCAGCGATATGATAACCAGCAGGGCCAGCACTACTGCCAGCTTTACCGCGCCGCTAATTTTTTTACCTTTTTTAGCCATCATCATTCTTCCTTTCGCTGTATATTTTAGTTAAAAGAGTTTCTTTTCTCATGCCGGGACAAGAACAATTTTGGCTTATATCTAAATTTTTCAAAATATCAATCATAATCCTACCTAAAGATATGCTTTCATTATAAAAAATATCCGCCAGTTCTTCATGCCGCCAGGGAAGGACGACTCCTTCGGCGTAATTGACCACAATATATACCCCCGCGTAGCAAGCTCCTATTTCCCTAGCCAGATACACCTCAGGGCAAACGCTCTGTCCGACTATATCCGCGCCGGCCCTTTTCATGTAATCGATTTCAGACGGGCTTTCAAAATGCCTCCCTTCGGTATTTGCGTATACTCCCAGGTCAAACACTCTTCCCGGCCAGTTCTTTTCCGTCTGTTCTTTGATAACTTTTCTTAAATCACTGCAAAACGGCTCTCTCATTATCAATAAATAATCATCTGTTAAGGAAACGTCCTTACGCAGAGAAAAATCCATATAATCGTGAGGAATCACCAGATCTCTCGTTCTTAAAAGATAATTAACCGCCCCTACGCCGCCTTCAGACAATATCTTTTTAACCCCC
>JAISDD010000251.1 GCA_031265005.1 Syntrophomonadaceae bacterium
TACAATGGAACTCCAAAAAACATTTTGGAGTGAATTTTTTGGTTCTTTGGTGGATAAATTCGGCGTTAGCTGGATGATCATGGTTAAAATGTAAAAACACACAAATTGATATTTAAAAAGATGTATAAATGACAATAGAGTACGCCCGTACTGCGCATAACATGCCGATTTACGCACAGCCCCGCTTTGCGGGGCTGCAAACAGCCGGAAGGGTATACGCCATGGCTCCAAGTCGAATTTCCAAAATTTTGTTGACATTATATGCTACATGCACTATACTTGCATTATGTATATTTTACCAAATTTTACCGTACAACGGAAGAAGGAGATTTGTTCGAATGCCCGAGAGGTACTTGAACAAATCAAAAAAGCGTTTCCGCATGAAACGTATCAGACTATAGCAAAACGTGCTTCTGTTCATATTCAAACAATACAACGCTGGTCGTCTATTGGAAGGGCGGAGTCTTTTGCTATACGGCGGTTGATTTCTTCGCTTGAGAACGAGGAAATTCTTGATGCTGTCTTGCTTAAAGACGCAAGTCCTGCCCAATTAAAAAAACAATGTCAAACTGTGGGTTGGGATAAAGTCATTAATGCGTGATTATACAGGAGGAATTTATGGATTTTACTGAAGCAAGAATGCAAATTTCTGATTTACTTGAAGAATATCGTCCTGAATGGAATGATGTTTTAGAAGAATATTTCCCGGAAGCCTATTGGGTAGATGATATTCAGATTTATCCAGATGAATCATATATATGGATTGATCGGCCATCAATGACATTTACTTTTAAGGATATTACACTCGGATTTGATTTACAGATGTGGTCTCACACAGATGCTGGTATGATCGAACATGGAGAGTGTTTATCATCAGGGAAAGGGAAAATCATATATTCAGGAGGAAAAATTCTTAATATTAATGATATGGAGATTGACTTATACCGCCAGAGTATAATAAAACCCCGGTATAATTCCGGTGGCCAATATTGCTGGAATATAGCCAATGTTTTAAAGGGCTTGAAAAAAGTTTACCCATATCCTGATGATAACAAACTTTCAGATTGGGCGGGAGTTACGATAAGTACAATTAAGCGTTGGCACGATCCCAAAGCTCATGCTAACTCAAATGCCGTTGAACAGTTAATGGATTCGTTTAATTCTTCAGAGAATGTTGCAGGGATTCTTCTGTAAAGGGGCGCATTTCGTACAATAGTCCGGTTCACGCTGCGCCCCTTCAGGGGCTTGCGGCCTCCGCAACGGCTCTTGTCTCGCTGCGTGCGCCGACTTCGCCGACGAACCTTCCCACGCCGTTGCTCCGGCGCCTTCGGGCGGCTGTAGACGGCGGGCTTAAGCCGCGGGAACGCGCTTGTTTTGCGAGACGACGCCCGTCTCTCTTTGCAAAACGGGCGTTTTTTGTAGAGGCGCCTTCTCCTCGCGCTTTTTCCGCCGCCTGCGTTTCGTCTTTCTCGAGTCGCCCTGGTTTCATACGCGCTTCAGAGGAAACAGATTTCGTTTTCTCCATGAAAACAGGCTTGATTTTATCCTTTTCGACTGGGGAGATGAACCAGATGTCCGATACTTTGAATTGCCGGGCATACGACAGCGATTCCGAATTCAAAAACTAGCCGAACCGCTCAGGCGGTTTCCCCTATGATACACCTTTGAACGAACATTTTTGTTGACAATTACAGTTTTAGCGTTTTATAATATACAAAAACCTAATCATATTAGGAATATAAAAATGCGATGGAGGCAAAAATGAAAATTTCAGAGATCCTTAAAAAAAGGATGACTTTTTCTTTCGAGGTATTTCCCCCAAAAGAAGATGATGGAGTTCCCAAGCTGCAGAAAGAGCTTGACGAACTGTTCAAATACAGCCCTGATTTTATAAGCTGTACTTATGGAGCTGGCGGTACAAATGTTGGTAAAAGTCAGGAAATTTGTAAATACATAACCGATAAAAAAGTTACTTGTATGACGCATTTCACATGTATCGGTACCTCAAAGGAAAGAATTCTTAAAGAGCTCAATGAATACCTTGGTATTGGACTTCAGAATGTGCTTGCAATGCGCGGCGATTTCCCGAAAGACCCCGCCACCGGCAAATACGCGACAACCACAGGCGGCGCGTTTAACAATGCTAACCAGCTTATCGAGTTTATAAAGGCTAACTTTGGCGATAAATTTGCTATAGCCGCGGCCGGTGATCCTGAAACGCATATCGTTGCGGTAAGCCCCGAAGCCGACATCGCGTTTATACGCGCAAAACAGGACGCGGGCGCCGAATTCATAATGTGTCAACTCTGCCATGATATCAATGAATACGAGCGCTGGGTTAAAAAATGCCGCAAGGCAGGTATCACGCTTCCATTTATAATGGGACTCATGCCGGTACTTGCCCGCGATCCAATCATCAACATGACTGTTTCTAACGGTTGTTCAATACCTAAAGAGCTTGCCGCTATCATCGGCAAGTACACACCGCCCAGAGGCTCAGCCGAAAATGTAGTTAAAGAGTACGCGGCCGACTTCAAAAAAGCAGGTATGGAGTACACAGTAAAATCACTTTGGCAATACATGAACACCGATTTGCAGGGTATACACCTTTATGCGCTTAACAAGGCCGTGGATGTTGGTAGAATTGTAATTGATTCCGGTATTCGCTCAAAGAAAGAGTAGAAATATCATCGTTGACATATCGAAAGTTTTATTAAACAAGTAGATATGGCTTGAGAGGGGATGTGGTTCCCCTAATACGGCGCGCGGGCCGCGTCGTATTACTCTCTAATTGCTAATTAAAATCCATGTTTATTGAGGAGAACATAATGGCAAAAGGTTCAGACGCAGTTAAAAAATTTATTGGTTCTGATATTGAGATTGCCCAGGCGGTATATCCTGAGCATGCCTATGATATTTCAGAAATAGCAAAAAAGCTTGATATTCCTGAAAAGTATATTGAACATTACGGCCGTTACAAGGCAAAGATAGATTATAACTATCTAAACAACGAGCTAAAAAACAAACCGGACGGTAAACTGATATTAGTTACCGCGATTACCCCGACTCCCGCTGGCGAAGGCAAGACAACGACAACAGTCGGTGTTTCTGACGGCCTTTCAAAGATTGGCAAGAAAGTTGTAGTAGCTCTGCGCGAGCCGTCCCTTGGACCGGTTTTTGGTGTAAAAGGCGGCGCGGCGGGCGGCGGTTGGGCGCAGGTTATACCGATGGAAGACATAAATCTGCATTTTACGGGCGACTTCCATGCTATCGGCGCGGCTAACAACCTGCTTGCCGCT
>JAISDD010000128.1 GCA_031265005.1 Syntrophomonadaceae bacterium
TGGGCATTTTTAATACTAAAGATTTATGGGCTTCAAATGCGTTGTTCCTAAATGATTCATCTGAATTAAAATACGGGCTTAATTTATCTTGTGATAAATTTAAAGAAATATTTTTATCTATTTCAGATAATAAAACAAAAGAAAAGTTTAATAAATTCTACAATAATTACATGGAAATAATTTTGAAAACTAATTCATTTGTTGTTTCTTTTTGTGAGGATGGTGATTTATTAAGCCAATGGCGTGGTTATACTAAAGACTACGATGGTATCTCTATTGGATTTAACCATAACTTATTACGCGAATATACATGTAACAATATTTTCAAGGTTGTTTATGAATACGATAAACAGATAGAAATGCTGAATCTAATATTTGATACGTTAAGAAAAATATTTTTGAATTACGAAAAGAATAATAAGCTTGACATAGTTACATGTTTAAATCATTGGATACTAAACTTAATCATAACATTATTATCAATGAAAGATGCAAGTTTCTCTGAAGAAAAAGAATGGCGTATAATATATAATATAGATACACTGGAAAATAGGAAGATTGATTTTAGAGTAAAAAATAATTATATTTTGCCATATATTAAATTGCCCATTTCTTCTTTAGAAGAAATGGTACAAAACATTACTTTGGGCCCACCATCTAAAAACATTATGCTTGAGATGAGTATAAGATATTTCTTTAAAAAAATGTGTTATAATAATGTTATTATTGCTCAATCGAGGATACCATATAGAACATAGCTGGTCTGTATAACAGCTCTGTTCTCCCTTTATTGCCTAAATCACCCTGTACCAGCCTGCCCAGCGGCCCCCCTCTCACAACCTCTCCCTAATCTTCCCGATCCCCCCGCAAACTCCTCCGCCGGTAAAGCCCCTGCCGGATTAGGGGTCAACCCAAAAGGCCCTCCCCAGGATTTACCACCTTTGTACTTCGGCACCAGATGAAAATGCAGATACTGGTAAGTATCTCCAAAGGCGGCATAATTTATCTTGTCCAGCTTAAACGCTTCATAAACCGCCTTAGATGCTTTCGCCTTTATATTTCCATGTAGGTCCTTTCATTACCACTCCTACCATTGCACATAAATATTCTCTCCTCTACAAATACTGGTCCCAATATCGTTTCACTAATTTCAGAAACCTTTAGGCTCCTTCCCTTCCATCAGAAGTGTTTAAAGCTGACCGCCTAATGGCGGTGGTTTTAGACATGGTTACATGGAAAATAAACTCAAAAAGCTTTTTAGACCAGACCGAGTTCCGGTCTGGTCCAAATTTCCCTACTCAATATCTAAATCAAAAGCCAGGTGATAACTCCCGCCACCCAGGGCGCTTTCTTTTGACAGCATATTACTCCAGCCCATTTCCGATCCTATGGGGCCATGGATAGCGTCAATGTGGACCCAGATCCCCTCGCGCCGGATAAGTTCATGATCATGGGCCGCGATGATATAATCATCGGGGGTATTGTGGTGGGCGTCAAAATGGAAACCGCCTTGGGATTTCAAGCTTATTGCACGCCCATTCTTACTTTTAAAAGTAAGCCAACGGGTTCCTTCATGTCCTCCGTTTTCGGAAGGCGGCACAAAGGGAAAGTGTTCCGAGCTAACCGTAGAATTGTATATGCCAAGAACGGCCGACAGCATACGATCGGGGTAATTTTCCATAGGGCCATAACCGTAGTAACTCAATTCGTCAAATTCTCCGGGTAATTCAAGTTCAAGGCCTACCCTGGGCACGGCCTCCAGAGCCTTATCAATATAGATTTGATAATTCCCCGAAATAATTCCGTCCTCCCCAAAAACATAAGCCAGTTTCCCGTTTACCGGGACACTGTTTTTATCGCCCATAACGAAAACAAAGTCGATGCACGCCGATAAAACGCCTTTTAAAAGACGGAAGGACACAACTGAGCTTTCCATATTTCTGACTTTTTCGTAATCCTTGTACCAACCCCAGTCGGGTCTGCAATCAATGCCGGTGAGGGGGCGCTTTAGAGTAGGCTTAAAGCCGGAATTAATATACATGCCACCGTTCTTTTTGAGTTCCGTAATAAGGCCCGACTTTTTACTTATCGCCACATTGATCGTTTCACCGCTCTTTCTTTCGGCCGCCAATGTTATTGTAAAAGACTCAGAAGATTCAGCCACATCAAGTTTGGAGAGATGGGTCTTTTTTACCGCTACAAAACCCGGCGCTCTTTCAAGCAAAAATTGATACATACCGACTTCACTACCCCTGGGCGCATAAAAGGTATCATTTTTTTGTAGTAAAGAAAAAGTTACGGTGTACTCCTTCCCGGGCTTTTTCTCAAGGGGCAAGACATAATCAAAGTCCGCTCTGCCGCCCACGGCAAGGAGCGGAAGTTTGACAGGATCTTTAGCGATGATGTTCCCGTCTTCCCGAATCACTGCAACACAGTCAAGATTCTCAGCCTTTTCGTCTCCTTCAAGGCAGTTAAGGCGGTAGAGGGAAAATTTCTCTTCAGGAATTGAATTACGTCTGGCGAAATACCGGTCGGGTCTTTCAATTATCAGCGGGCAATAAGCCTGCTTGAGATCGTAGGCCACAGGCTTCCAGGTTAGATCCGGCAGGACTACACCGTTGTTTGTCATAAAAGGCGGACGCAATTCTTCCACAAACGGTTCATTAAAATCGCCGCCGTAGGCAAAGAACTTTCTCCCGTCCTTTGTTTTTCCCTCAAGACATTTATCCTG
>JAISDD010000129.1 GCA_031265005.1 Syntrophomonadaceae bacterium
ATACTGTTCGGCGATATTCTCAGCGGTAACTCCCATGTGATAACCATTCCATGGGCATATTAATCCACTGACATACATAGAATCCAATAATTGTTCTCCATGGCCTAAACGATAGCCGCTACGCGCTTTGTTAAGCACATAAGGAACATTAGTCATGCTTTCAGTTCCGACAGCAGCGCCTATGTCTACTTTACCTAACATGATTTCATGCGAAATGATTTCGGCTGCGCGCATTGAAGAAGGACATTGCTGATGTACTGTCGCGGCATAAGATTCAGGCTTACAGCCTGAGTTTAGCGAAATGAGACGCGCAATATTTCCAGGAACTCCGGCTTGGCAGGTATGACCGGCTACGATTGATTCTACTTGTTCAGCGGTAATACCTGATTTTTCAAGAGCGCCTTTAAAAGCTATGATACCTAAATCAATAGCCCCTAGATCTTTAACAGCCCCAAAAAAATCACCTACGGCTGTTCTTGCCCCGCCTACAATTACTACTTCTTTCATAAAATTTAACTCTCCCTTCAAATTGTGTTTCGTATCTTATAAATTAGAAGCAATATGCGTGCCATTTTTCGAATAAAAAAGACATTAATAATTATATCTTGGAACAAATAGGGCATTACAGACAATTATAGACATATTAAATAAGATTTTAATTGTGTCAAACGGGATTATTTTTTGCAAATGACACAATTATGTCCCAAACATATTGTCTCATTTTCGTACAAATGGGACATTTTATAACGATAGGGATTTTATAATAATAAAATTGTATAAAAAACACTATTTGCATATTTGCTTGAAATTATGGAGCGCTTTATAAAAACAGAGGGACGTCGCTGACAGAGCGGGTATTTTATGATATCATAATACAACGAAATTATAAATTAAGGAAGTAATACATTGAAGATATTGATTTATGGGCTTGGGGCGATCGGATCTGTTTACGCAAGTGCGCTTTCCGAAGCTGGCCATCGAGTGTGGGCTTGGGACTTAGTTGATGTAATAGAGAAAATAAAAAATCGCGAGGTTAAAATAACTGGTGTTTTAGGGACCCATACATCGCGTCTCGAACAGATTATTTCTTCAATGGAACAGTTGGACAATTACGAATTTGATTTAATAATTATTGCGCTCAAAGCTTATGATACGAAAACCGCCGCTCAAAATATAAAATCTTTGGTTAATAGAAATAATTATGTATTGCTGGGACAGAACGGCTATGGTAATTATGAAGCGGCGAGTGAAGCAATACCTAAAGAAAATATTATTGTAGCCAGAATTATTTTCGGAGCGGAGACTTTGCAGCCGGGGTATGCTAAGGTTACAGTTATAGCCGATAAAGTGACTATTGGAAACCCGGATAAATTAATAGATGAACAGAAGCTTAAAGAATGGGCCTCTCTTATTTCGACGGCTGGCGTTCCTACTAAAACCGTACCTGATATAATGAAGTCTTTATGGGGCAAAATTCTTTATAATTCTATTTTGAACCCTTTAGGGGCGATTTTAGAAGTTAATTATGGCGCGCTGATTGCTGACTTGGGGGTTTGCAGTATCATTGATCAGATGATCGATGAGATATTTGCAGTATTAAAGATGGAAGGACAGGAGGTAGACTGGCGAAGCCCGGAAGAATATAAAACTTATTTTTACCAAAAATTAATGCCGTCTACGGGAGCGCATCTTCCTTCTATGTTATATGACATAAGAAATGGCCGCAAAACTGAGATTGATGCTTTAAACGGCGCTTTATCATGTCTAGGGGCTAAGCACAATGTCCCAACACCTGCTAACGACCTGATAATTAAGTTATTAAAAGCCAAGGAACAAATGGCGTTCAAATTTGTTGAAAGGTAACTGAGGATGATGTTTTATACCTTGTATGCCAATGATAGAGGAGAATTGCTGGATGATCCTGGTTTGCAGATGTTAGGCGGGAGTGGCGGCAAATGGGTAACTCCTGATCCGGCGGAGATGATGCCTTTACCGGAAGGAGCCTCTTTGGTAACAGTGCCTCAGCAACGGGCCGTAGGTTTAGATGGTTATGGAAAACCTAAATTGGTTTCAAATGAAGAAGCTGCATGGACAGCCGCGGCTTTGCTGCCGCAAGGATTTACGCGTACACTCATTCCGGCCGGTGTTGAAATAGAGGATTACGCCGGAAAATTACCTTTATTAGGCTATACTGCAATTGGTTTTCATGATGGACAGGTATATGCGGCGGCTTTACAGGCAGACGAACACCGGAAGTGGCATCCTGACAATTTTAATACTGAAGATTTACCGTTGAAAATAAGGGAGTTTAGAAAGAAATATCCCGGCAACCAGATTTATGCTCAGCTGGAACGGTGTGCGACGGAGTACAGCTGCTTTACGGCGCAGAATATATTCTATCGGCGCTGGGAAGGAGGCATCCCAACGACAAATGTTTGTAACGCCCGTTGTTTAGGATGCATTTCGGAGGATCATATTGGGGTTTTATTACCGCAGGTCCGCTTGTCTTTTCATCCTGAACTGGAAGAAGTGTGTGGGGTGGGAGTGGAGCATTTAACTAAAGCTGAAGATGGTATTATCAGCTTTGGGCAAGGATGTGAAGGAGATCCGGTTTTGAACGCGGAGTTTTTGTCCGGGGCAATCCGAAGAATACGCGCCGCCGCTGGAGCAGGCACTATAAACATGAATACCAATGCCGGCCATGCCGAAGGCGTTAAAAAAATGTGCGCGGCGGGGCTGGATAGCATAAGAATAAGCATTTTTTCCTGCCTGAAGCATAATTATAATAAGTATCATAACCCGCGGGGATATGATTTGAAAGAAGTGGCGGAATCCGTAAAAATTGCTAAAGAGTACGGTTGTTTTATAGCGCTTAATTTATTAACTTTTCCTGGTTTTACGGATAGGGAAAGTGAGATTGAAGCGCTGCTGACTTTCGTAAGGAAAAATCCGGTCGATATGATTCAATTTCGTAACCTTAATATTGATCCGTCGCAATTATGGCGGCGAATAGATATATCTGAAGAAGGAATAGGAATTGTTAATCTAGTGAATGTGTTAGAAACGGAAGCGCCTCATTTGCGGTTAGGTTCATATACTCCGCCGGTGGGACAAAAGATTTAAACCAAGGAGCGTAACAAATGGACAATAAAAAAGGGCCGTATACTATCAGCGAATTAAAAGCCTTTACTAACGGTCAGCAAATATGGGGAAAGTATTTACTGCTGGCTTTGTATAAGCGCAAAACACGGGATGGCAAGGATTTCAGTAATTTAAAAATTGGAGATAAGAGCGGGGAAATAGATGTAGTCGCCTGGGAAAATTGCCAATGGAGCGGCAACGTAGAAGCAGGCAAAGTGATCGGGCTATTGGGAGATATCGGATTTTACAATAATCGTCAGCAGCTTACGGCTAAAAGAATAAAAATTTTAGAGGACGAGGACCATATAGATTATCAAAAGTCTCCAGAGATCGATATTAATATACTGATAGCGGAGTTTGAGCAGTCTTTACAGGAAGTTGAAGATTTGTATCTGCGGGGTCTTCTGCAAATAATTTTTACTTCTGAACGCAAAGATAAATTTTTCCGCTCTCCGGCGGCCAAAAAAATCCACCATAATTACATGGGAGGATTGCTGGAGCATACTGTGTATTTGGTAAAATTATCGCGCCGGATAGCTGAAGTTTATCCGAAAATTAATAAAGACCTGCTTCTGACAGGCGCTCTTTTACATGATGTTGGTAAGACTGCCGAACTGAGCATGTCCGTTGCCGCTCCTGAATATACCACGGTGGGAAGATTGCTGGGACACATTACATTGGGAGCGGACATTGTGACGGAAGCCATACGCGACTATCGCCAAAGAATAGGATTTTTCCCTGAAGAATTGGCAATGGTTTTAAGGCACATGATTCTCAGCCATCATGGGGTGTTGGAGTTCGGGTCGCCGGTCAAACCGTTATTTCCGGAGGCGTTTATGCTGTATTTCATGGATAATTTAGACGCTAAAATGTTTGTTTATTTTAACCACATAGAAGAAGACAGGGAAAATCCGGATCCTTTTACTCCATACGATAATTTATACCAACAAAATTATTATAAATACCGTTATTCATATGAAAAAATAACAGCGTCGTCTAAAGAAACCGAAACGGAAAATGATTCGGAATAAATGAAGTTTTAGTTTAAGGATAAATTACGGCCGCGTGATGATTACCCGGCGCAAGGTGTCGTCCCATGCGACGACGGCGCCCGAGTTCTCCGACACAAATCTCAGCGGCACAAAGGTAATATCATCCTGTATAAACGGCGCGGCGTCCAGACGGATTCCTACGCCGTCCACATACGCGGTCCTGTTCCCTATGGTCAATCGCAGGGTTTTCCCGCCGCCGCTGACAGCGACGGTTCTGGTACTATCATCCCAATCGACCGCCAGCCCCAGGGTTTCAAAGATTTTCCTCATCGGGACCATAGTTCTCTCGTTGACCATCATGGGCTCCGAATCGAAAAACAACTCGACACCGTCAAGATATACAGTGACCGGGCGGGTGGTTTTCTGCTCGGAAAAGCGGTCTGGAATCTTAAAATACCCGATATAAGTTTCATCGGAATCGTCGCGAACGGTGATAAAGGCATATCCTTCGTCCGTAAGCGAGACGCTTTCAAAGATAGTGGGGACGACCTCCGCGCCGTATTGGTTCAAAATCCCCGCGTTGTTGTAATAATGCTGAAAGACCACCAGATAATCATTGAAGAAGTCTCCCGTGTTGGCGTATTTGAAGCCGGTCAGGTTGTCGCCGTTGGCGTCAAGGAGCGCGAACTTCTGACCATAATCGTGCGGCGGCACTGCCCCCGGGGGATAGTCGCCGGCTTTCTTGCCCAAATAGAGCCGCTCACTGA
>JAISDD010000136.1 GCA_031265005.1 Syntrophomonadaceae bacterium
CATAGTAAAATATATACCGGCTATGCCCAAAAAACAAAAACCCATCGCCACCATGCTGTGAACCACATTGTTAAAAAGTATCATGGCTAAAGCGCATAAAAGAGTAAACCCGGCAATAGCAACGAAGACGATATCAAAAATGCCAACGGACATTAGTATTTCTCTCATCATTCCTTACCCCCTTCGTTACTATCTCTAAGAGCTTTTTGCACCAAAGCAAGCGCTACTTTTTTAGCTTTTTCCATATCGGAAGCAATCATTTTCAGCAATTTATCATGTGTGACAGTATTTTTAGACAACACTTGCAGTAAAAGAGTTATATTTTCTTCTGAGCCTGCCAGTTCCGTTAAAATTTCTTTTGGTTGTTCAGCGATACTGGGACCGGCAGGAGTTTCAATCCCGACCGCGGCGTCTTTTTTAGCTGAGGCCGCCGCCTGAGCTTTTTCCTGGCGGATTCTTTCTTTTTCCGCTTCCCGCTGGGCTTCCAGTTCGTCCATATAACGGGGGCGTTCATAAGTGATTTTTATGGATTCTTTGTCAAAAGTGGACTTTTCAAATTCTTTATTCCAATATAAAGCGGACGAATTACAGCTTTCCACACAAAGGTTACAGTACATACAATATTGCATATCAATTATGTAAGCCATCAACTTGCGCTTGTTGCTGCCTTCCGCTTTGACCACGTCCAAACTTAACACTTTGTTCGGGCAGCTGTTAACGCAAAGGTTGCATGCTATACAATTTTCAAACCTGAAGCATAAAGTGCCGCGGAAACGTTCTTGCAAAACAGGCCGCTGCTCTGGATATTGTACCACTAAATCTTTTTTTTCAAAGGTATGCTTTAAGGTCACCCACATACCTTTTAATAATCCTAAACCGTAAGCCAAATCACAACCCCCTTACCCAAGCAAATATTTCAATGCCAAAGCCAGTCAAAACTATATTTAGCAATGACAGCGGAATCAATACTTTCCAGCTGAAGCTCATAAGATGATCCATGCGAATCCGGGGGGAAGTCCATTTTATCCAAAAGAAAACGCAAATTACAGCATAGGTTTTTATGGGTATCCACAGCCATTGCGGTAAAAACGGTCCATGCCAGCCTCCCAGAAATAAACAGGCAAACAGGGCGGAAACCGCTACCAAATTCGTGTATTCGGCTAAGAAAAACAATGCCCAGCGCATACCGGTATATTCGGTGTAAGCGCCGGCCGTTAATTCCTGTTCCGCTTCCGGCATGTCAAAGGGTCCGCGGTTGAGCTCGGCTGTAGCCGCTATGAAATAACAAATCAAAGCCAGCGGCTGCATTATGATAAACCAGACATGAGACTGAGCCGCGACGATATCCGACAGCCTCAATGAACCGGTAATCATGACTATGCCCAATAAAGAAAGAATTAAAGGAACTTCATAGGTGATCATCTGCGCAACCGCTCTCATAGCCCCCATCAGTGACCATTTGTTGTTGGAACCCCAACCCGCCATTAATACGCAAATAGTAGTCAGGGAGCTTAAAGAAAGAAAATACAGTAAACCTACATCAAGGTCAACAACTGCTAAATCCTCGCCTATAGGCAATACCAAGTATAACATGACGCTTATGAAAATCATAAAAAGGGGAGCGGTAAGAAAAATCCATTTATCTACTTTATTAGGGATAATATCCTCTTTAGTCATTAATTTTATCGCGTCAGCTATAGTTTGAAAAATACCAAAAGGACCTAAACGGTTAGGCCCCAGACGCATTTGAATAAATCCGGCCGCTTTTCTTTCCAGCCAGATCAGAATAATTACGTCTAATACAACGATAGCCAATACACAAGCCCACTGAATGATCAGTAATATGAGATCAGCCCAAAAGTAGGGAAGTCCCCAGCTCATCAAAAACTGTACTATGTAATTGGCAATGTTAGTGAACCATAAATCCATACTCGTCTCACACCTACCTGTCCGCTTCGCCCAACACCGGATCCAGAGTGGCGATGTTGGTGATCAAATCTTGAAACTTTGCGCCTTTGCACATCATAGGCAAAACTTGTAAATTAATAAATGATGGCGCCCGTACATGAAGGCGGTGAGGCTTATCTTTTCCGGCGGCTCCTACAATATAAAAACCCAGCTCGCCCTTAGAACTTTCAATATGATGATAAATATCTTGATTTTCCGGCGCTTTTAGCAGCCGAGGAGTTTTTGCGCAAATATCGCCTTCAGGTAAACTATCCAAAGCCTGCTCTATGATACGGGCGCTTTGAATCAGCTCTTCGACCCTTACCAGGTAACGAGCCCAAGCGTCGCCGCCGCTGTCAATAGGAACTTCAAATTTAAACCGGTCGTAAATGCCGTAAGGGTCGTCACGGCGAATATCATAATCGAAACCGCTGGCTCTGAGGTTGGGCCCGGTTACTCCATAAGCCAGAGCATCCTCAGCGCTTAAACGCCCTACGCCTTTAAGACGCTTTTGCAAAATTTCATTACCAGTTATTATAGCATGGTATTCGTCTATCATTTTGGGAAGCTCTTTGATGAAACGCCGGGCCGCCGGATAAAAATTTTCCGGCAGATCGTGAGAAACGCCGCCTACCCGCAAGAAACTCAGCAACAAACGCTGACCTCCCACCATTTCGAACATATCCATAATTTGTTCCCGGTCTCTAACGCAATAAATGCAAGCGGTAGTAGCTCCCAAATCTAAAGCCAAGCTGCCTATGCAGAGCAAGTGAGAAGATATACGGGAAAACTCAGCCATAATTACTCTTATATATTCAGACCGTTCAGTTGGAGATATGTTCAACAATTTTTCCACGGCCTGAGTATAAGCTAAAGGCGGTAAACAGCCGGACAGATAATCTAAACGCGCGGTATAGGGGATAAACTGGGTAAAGGTTTTGCTTTCAGCGATTTTTTCTACTGAACGATGTACGTAGCCCAGCTTAACAACGGTATCTACAATGATTTCGCCGTCCAAAACGGTTTGTAAATGAGCCCCGCCATGAGTACTGGGATGCTGCGGCCCGACATTCACTATATACTGATCAGTCTGTAATTGGAGTGCTGATTTTTCCGCATTCATTTGCGTTTTAATCTCCCTTCAAGCCGGATATGACTTCCTGCCACTCCCGGCGTTTAAAATCTTTGCGCAAAGGGTGTCCTTCAAAATCATCCGGCA
>JAISDD010000172.1 GCA_031265005.1 Syntrophomonadaceae bacterium
CGTTCCAACAGGTATTCTCCCCGTAAAGGAAGTATCCTGACTGGATTTTTTGCTTCCGGGATAATAGCGGCAATGCTGGGTTACGCTGTGATGACCACTGAATTTCCAGTGTCCCGCCTCCCTGATGCGGAAATAAACCAAATAGGAGCCATTGCGGATTTAATGCTCGGCTCATACGTAATACCTTTTGAAGCGGCGGCGATATTGCTTCTAGTAGCGGTTATAGGCGCTATTTTACTGGCGAAGGGAGTGGAAAAAGATTAATGATCGGATTTCAACATTATTTGCTGTTAGCCGCCTTTCTTTTTGGTATCGGGTTGCTGGGAATCGTTTTCAAACGCAACGCAATAGCTTTGTTAATGTCGGTGGAACTAATTTTAAACGCTGTCAATATCAATTTGGTGGCAATTAATAAATATGTGCTTGGAGGCTCAGGATTGGGGCAGCTTTTCGCTTTGTTTGTAATCGTGGTAGCGGCAGCTGAAGTAGCGGTGGGATTAGCGCTGATTATAAACATATATCGGCTTAGAAAATCTTCCGATGTGGACGATTTTAATATTTTGAAATGGTAAAGGAGCTATAGCGACCATGGTTGACATATTGAACTATACTTGGTTAATTCCTGCATTGCCTTTCCTGGCCTTCCTAACAGCAGGAACCGTTTTTATCAGAAAACCGGCGGCGGCAGCGGCGGCTTCTATTTTCGCCATTGCTATTTCTTTCGTCATATCGATCGTAACTGCGGCTTTAGTATTCACTTTCGAGCCGGGCTTTACTTATGAAAGCTCAGTGCGTTGGCTGGATATGCCAGGTCTGCAAGTGGAAATGGGCTTATTGATAGATCCCCTGTCCGCTCTGATGTTACTGGTAGTTACGACTGTGGCTTTATTGGTGCAGATTTATTCTCTGGGATATATGCGCGATGATCCCGGATTTGCCCGTTACTTCGCCTATCAAAGCATATTTGCCGGATCCATGTTAGGTTTGGTATTGGCTAATAATTTCGGTCAAATTTATGTATTTTGGGAATTGGTGGGCCTTTGTTCCTATCTGCTGATCGGCTTTTGGTATCATAAAGAATCCGCTAAGAACGCTGCCATCAAGGCTTTTATAACCAATAGAATCGGCGATTTCGGATTTTTACTGGGCATCTTGCTTTTGGTCATAACTTTTGGTACTTTGAGTTTCAGCCAGCTCCCAGAGCAAATAGGACAATACACTAATGGCGCCATGTTATTGGTCATCGGACTTTTATTATTTTTAGGGCCGATGGGCAAATCAGCGCAATTCCCTTTGCATGTGTGGCTGCCGGACGCCATGGAAGGCCCTACTCCAGTTAGCGCCTTGATACACGCTGCTACTATGGTGGCCGCAGGGGTATACTTAATTGCCCGCGCCTTCTTCATCTTCAGCGAAGCGGAGCAAGTGATGAGCGTAATTGCGTACGTAGGCGGATTTACAGCTCTATTTGCGGCTACTATAGCTATCGCGCAAAACGACATTAAGCGTATTTTGGCTTTCTCGACTTTAAGTCAATTAGGATACATGGTCATGGCTATGGGTATCGGCGCTATGACCGCCGGAATGTTTCATTTATCCACTCACGCCTTTTTTAAAGCTTTACTTTTCTTAGGAGCCGGATCAGTAATTCATGCTCTCCATGAAGAACAAGACATATGGAAAATGGGAAATTTATCTAAAAAAATGCCGATAACTACTGTAACTTTTGTAATCGGCGCTTTAGCTTTAGCTGGTATCCCTCCATTAGCAGGATTTTGGAGCAAGGATGAAATACTCTCGGGAGCGTTGGCCGGAAACCATACAATTCTTTATCTGTTAGGTCTTTTTGTGGCATTCCTGACCGCTTTCTACATGTTCCGTTTGATTTTCGTCGCCTTTTTCGGTTCTAACCATGAAGGGCTCCATGCTCATGAATCTCCTGCCCCTATGACGATACCCCTGATAGTTTTATCCGTATTTGCCATAGGAGCGGGACTGGTGAACACCGGACTCACAGATTTTGCTTTCAGCCGTTACATAACCGTTTCCGGTTTGGAGCATCACGAACCTCTCTCCAGCGTTATGATTACTTCTTCCCTGGTCGCGGCAGCTGGAATATTTTTAGCTTGGCTGATCTATCAAAAACAAATTATTTCATCCGAAGCCATAAAAGCTAAGTTCGCTCCGGTTTGTAATTTACTGCAAAACAAATATTATATTGATGAAATATATGCTTGGCTGGGGAAAAATTTAGTGTTAGGCTCATCCCGCCTTTTTGAGTGGCTGGATTTAAAAATCGTCAACGGTATTGTGGACGGTTTGGCCGGATTTGCGCGCTGGTCCGGTTCTAAGCTGAAATTATTGCAAAATGGGCAAATCCAGACCTATACGGTCTATATATATGTTGGCTTGATTGTGCTGCTGCTGGCGGCGATATGCATGAGCGTTAACGCTTGGCTTATATGAGGAGGAATAAGTAAAATGATGAATACATTACCTTTATTAAGCTTTATATTATTTATTCCTTTGTTGGGCGCGCTCCTAATAATGGCCTGCCCTAAAGAAAAACATCAGCCTATAAAATACATTGCCGCCGCCGCCGCTTTGATAAGCTTGCTCTTATCGCTCATAGTTTTCTTGAGCTACGATTTTCAAAAAGCCGGCTTGCAGTTTACCCAAACTTATACTTGGATAAAAGACTGGGGTATTTCTTATGGCGTCGGGGTGGACGGCATTTCATTGCCTATGATGCTTTTGACTAGCTTGATAGGTTTTGCGGCCGTTTACGCCTCCTGGAAAATCACCGACAGGGTAAAAGAATTTTTCGCGCTGCTGCTGATTTTGATCTCTGGAGTTATGGGAACTTTTTTGGCTACTGACCTATTCCTGTTTTTCATGTTTTACGAAGTAGTGGTCATTCCCATCTACCTATTAGTTATCATGTTTGGTTCCACCAAAAGAGTCAGCAAAGAATACGCCGGGATGAAGCTGACCATATATTTGTTGATTGGGAGCGCTTTTCTTCTGGTAGCCTTGATCGCTTTATTCATAACCGCCAAAGATATGTTAGGATATCCCAGCATGAACATTGCTGACCTGGCTAATTTGAATTTTTCAGTCGACTTTCAAATCTTCAGCTATGTTTTAATGCTTCTGGGCTTTGGGACTTTGCTCTCCATGTTCCCTTTTCATTCGTGGTCCCCGGACGGATACGCGGGAGCTCCTACCGCTGTGAGCATGATACACGCCGGAGTTCTAAAGAAAATCGGCGGTTACGGACTTATAAGAATCGGGCTTTTCATATTCCCGGCGGGAGCTAAAGTTATTGCTCCCATTATCGCGGTTTTAGCTTTGGGCAACGTCATTTACGCCGCTTTCATATGTTTACGGCAAAAAGATTTAAAATATATTGTAGGATATTCCAGCGTGAGCCATATGGGGTATGTGCTGGTGGGTATAGCCGCCGCCAGCCTCATCAGTATCAACGGCGCGATTATGATGATGTTCGCCCATGGGCTGATGGCGTCTTTGTTTTTCTCTATGATCGGCAATGTATATGAAAAAAGCCACACCCGCAGCATCGAAGAACTAGGCGGGCTGGCCAAACAAATGCCGCGCATGGCGGTAGGAATGATGCTGGCAGGCCTGGCTTCTTTAGGACTGCCGGGGACAGTCAACTTTAT
>JAISDD010000186.1 GCA_031265005.1 Syntrophomonadaceae bacterium
TTATGATATCTCTCTGCGCGGGCATAGTGGTAGTCATAAGCGCTGAGCCCAATATAAAATCCGCTTTGTATTCTTTAGCTTTTTCTACTACCGTTTCCACCGGAACGTCGCGGCCTAAATCAAAGACAATAAAATTGTTGGCTTCAAATAAAGTACGGACAATATTCTTGCCGATGTCATGGATATCGCCTTGAACAGTATGTATAATGACGGTTCCGTTGGAAGCTTCGCTTTTTTCTTCTTCCGTCATGTCGCGGGACAATACTTTAACGGCGGCGTCGAAAGCTTCCGAAGACATGAGCAATTCAGGGACAAATGCTTCTCCTTCGTCGAATAGATCGCTCATGACTTGCATACCAGCTGAAAGGCCGCCGCTTATACATTCCAAGGGGTCGAGACCGGATGCCAGCGCCTGGTTTGCTGCTTCCACGGCAAGTTCCGAATCCATTTCAATAATTGCTTCTTTTAGTTTTGAAAAAATCTCTTCCTTATTCAACGTTAAACTCCTCCTTTGCTAAAAATTTATGAAGACTGCTAACCTTAGCCATCATTATAGAAATATTCAATCACTTGTAACAGGTACAGTTACGGGTTTTTTTGTATGACAGTATGCGGGGAAGTTTTTTCAATATTGACAGCGGAATATTTCCTTAAAGCGCGGCTGGTAAAAAAGACGGCCCAATAAAATTTATTTATTAACTGTCTCTTTGAAAAAACTAAAATTGCCCCTTTCTTACACCCCGGCGTCAGGAGTAAACTAAAGTCAATAATTAGGTTTCAATATACCGCCGGGCATATTGAACGTGTCCGCGAAAGATTTATTTATCATATTTATCAGGAAATGAAAGGCGAATCCGCTCGCGGCATGTTTGATCTTCCGGTAAGCGGGAACCTTTCGCTGAATGGGGATAAAAACAATATCGTACGGATAGGCGCTGAAAGAATTATTGAAAGAATGGGGGAGTACTTTATGACGCCGAAAGAAATTTTCAAGAAAGCGATCAGGCTGGAGCCGCCTCCTCGCATACCGGTAACTTTATTATCCGGGGGAGTGTGGGTCTATAATCAACAGGGAATGTCGCTGCAGGATTCATTTGATTTACCGCCGGAACGATCCGCGGAAATCACTATCAAAGCGAATGAAGCGGTTAGGTCGGATTTGGTTTGGGCCGCTGCGGGATGTAACAATTTAGTTCTGCGCGCCGTAGGAGCCAAAGTTAATTTTCATCGTCCCGGAGTTGCTTCTGATGTGGCGGAACCGTTATTGGACAACCCGTATGATATTGACAAAATTAATTTGGATGACATCAATGATGATCCCGGACTGAACGCGATGCTGGAAAACGCGAAAATTTTAAAAGATTCTATCGGAAACGATATAATGATCGGCATAAGCCAATGGGGGCCGTTGACTTTGGCCGGACTGTTGCTGGGAACCGAAAAATTTATGAAGCTCATTATCAAAGACAAGCCAGCCGTTCATTATATGCTGGAATGTACCACCCATATGGTGTACAGGTACTGGGATTTATTTTTGGACGCGGGCGCCGAGTATATATCTCAGGCGGAGCCTTTTGCTTCTGGAGATATGATTTCTAAACGGCAGTTTGTGGAATTCGTCGTACCTAATCTTACTAAAACCAATGATTTGATAGGAGATAAACCTTTTGCCAAAATGATCCATATTTGCGGTGATACGACTAATTTTTTGGAGTTGATACCGGAAACAGGCGCCGACGCGTTTTCGATGGATTATAAAGTGGACCTGGCTGCCGCCCGTGAAGTATTAGACGGCAAAATCGCTTTCTTCGGACATATGGATCCGGTAGCGGTTATGCAGATGGCAACGCCTGAAAAGGTCCGCGAGGAATGCCTGCGATGCGTTAAAGACGCTCAGGGTGAAAAAGGCGGGTATTTTATGATGCCGGGCTGTGATATCCCTCCGGCCGTGCCTATAGAAAACATACGCGCTATGGTTGATGTGGCTTATAGTTATTTGGAAAATTAAGAAAGGGGTGTTTATTATGGCTGATACTAAAGAAATTATGTTCCAAAGGATGTCTGACGCTATAGTGGATATGGACGATGATTTGGTCGCCGAACTGTCACATCAGGTGATCGATGAAAGTATAGACGCTTTCGAAGCGATTGATAAAGGGCTTACGAAAGGAATGGAACGGGCCGGGCAGTTGTTTGAGGAAGAAGAGTATTTCGTTCCGGAACTTTTGATGTGCGCGGACGCTATGAATGTAGGTATTGACATTTTAAAGCCTCATATGAAAGGAAACGCTTCCGGGTCCGAAAAGAAAAAAGCGGTTATAGGCGTGATCGAAGGGGATACGCATGATATTGGCAAAAACCTGGTCAAATTAATGATGGAAACCGGCGGTTTTGAAGTTATAGATCTGGGCAGGGATATTCCGGCGGCGGAATTCGTGGAACGGGCTAAAGCGGAAAAAGCGGATTTAATATGTATTTCTACGCTTATGACCACTACCATGGACGCCATGGCCGAGGTGATTAATATTTTAAAAGAACAAGGCATTCGCGAACAATTTAAGGTTATGGTCGGCGGAGGCCCTATTTCCAGCGGATTTGCCGCGAAAATCGGAGCGGACGGGTATTCGAAAAATGCGGCGGAAGCTTCCCGGCTGGCATTCGAATTAACCGGAATATTCCCTTAAAAGGAAATGTATTAAAGAAAATGAGGGCGCAAGTTGGTTATTTAATTGGTTGGCTTCTTTAAGGAAAGGAATGATTGAAATGTCGGATGCTTTTTCGCCGAAAGAACGGCTGTTAAGAGTGCTTAGCAGCCAGAAAGTAGAGCGCCCGCCGGTTATTTGCCCTGGCGGAATGATGAATTCAGCTATCGTTGATGTAATGGAAAAAACCGGCCACGAATTGCCAGCGGCTCATCATGACGACAGCCTTATGTCTGCTCTGGCCTTTGATGTACATACGCTTACTGGGTTTGAAAACTTTGGTATTCCATTTTGCATGACGGTGGAGGCGGAAGTTTTAGGCAGTGAAATTAATTATGGCACTCTGGAATGCGAACCTAAAATACAGAAAGAAAAATTTCCAACGGCGGCTGATATAGTTTTTAAGGAGCCTAAAGAATTTGAGAAAAATAACCGGGTAAACGCGATTTTAAACACTATTCACACCTTGTCCGCAAAGCATCCTGACGTGCCTACGATAGGGAGTCTGACCGGACCTATAAGCACTGCGGCTTCTATCATAGATCCCATGATGTTTTTGAAACAGCTGCGCAAGGATAAGGAGAACTCCCACAGAGCGGTGGATTATGTGACCGATTGTTTGATACATTTTGCGCGCTTGATGGTGGACAGCGGCGTACATGTCATATCGATAGCGGATCCCACGGCCACCGGTGAAATATTAGGGCCGAAAATGTTCGACGAATATGCGGTGTATTACCTGAACAAATTAGTGGACGCCGTTCATAAAATGGGCGTACCGGCCATCGTTCATATCTGCGGCAGAATGGAAGCGGTCAAACCGTCAGTAGCGGACCTTCATTCTAACGCTCTCAGCGTGGACGCTTTTGTGAGCCTTAAAAAAATTATGGACGAGTATCCGGGTATCAATACGATGGGGAATTTAAGTACTATCCTCCTGGAGTTCAGCAGTCCTGAAAAAATAATGAAAACCACGGAACTGCTGCTTAGAAACAATATTCATATCATGGCGCCGGCTTGCGGATTGAGTACTTCAACTCCTTTGGAAAATATTAATGCTTTTACGGACGTAGTAACCAACCAGTAGGGATTATAAATACCTAAACGCGTTTTGAAATATTTAAGGGCGTGCGTACAAGGCTCCAGTTCCCAGGTTAAGAAAGGATGAAAACATGCCGGATATATTGTTTATGCCAGAAAATATTAAAGTTAACATTTTGCCGGGAGATACGGTTTTAGAGGCCGCCAGGCGGGTCAATCTGATTATTGAATCTCCGTGCGACGGTAATGGTACCTGCGGAAAATGTAAAGTCCGCGTGTCTCATGGCTTGGAGAACGGCGTCAGCCTGCTCGATGAAAACGACGAACTTTCCGCGGAAGAAATAGAGCAGGGATATGTACTGGCCTGTCAAGCCGCTGTAACAGGTGACGTTACGGTTGAGACGGTATCGACGGCCGGTCAGAACAAAACGCTTAAAATATTAAGCGAAGGGCAAAGTTTCGCCTATGATATTATTAATTTTATCACCAAAAAATATGAGAACGGCGCAACTACGGTATATGCAGGCGGAATTCCCATCGGAACTGAAGAGGGAGATACCTCGGGAATGAATTACGGTTTGGCCATTGACATAGGCACGACGACCCTGGTGTGCGCGATGATAGACGTGCTGACCGGCAGAGAACTTACTTCAGTGTCCGCGCTGAACCCGCAGAGTTTACACGCCCAGGACGTGTTGACGCGTATAAAGTTTGCTTCTAAAGCGGAAGGTCTTAAAATAATGTACGAAGGAATGGGCGCGGAACTAAGAAACATGGTCGCGGATGTTTGCCAGGAGGTGGGAATAGAGAGCAAATATATTTATGAAGCGGTTTACAGCGGCAATACGACTATGCTTCATCTGGCCGCCAAC
>JAISDD010000209.1 GCA_031265005.1 Syntrophomonadaceae bacterium
AAATACGCGTACGGGGTAACACTGTCTTTCAGGGCTGATGATGATTCGGGGGATAGTTACTCCCAGCGCCCGTCTGTAGTAACCTTTGAAGCCGCTTTTGATCAGGGAGCGACGACCGCTACGCTTTATGGGGAAGTGACCAGCCGCGGCAGCAGCAAGATCAGCGAATATGGCTTTTATTGGGGGACTAACAGCAATGTTACAAACAAAAAAAGGGTAGGTACGGACAATATTTCCATAGGAGAAGATTTTGACACGACCATAAGCGGTTTAAACAGGTATACTAAATATTACTACCGGGCTTATGCGATCAATGACGACGGCATTAGTTACGGTACATTAAGAAATTTCACCATAAATGAGTATGATGGAGGAAATAAAGCGGTGGTTACCACTCAGGAACCCCAAGTCAGCGGAGACCAGGTTACTTTCCGCGGATATGTAAATGACCGCGGCGGCAGCAGTATCGACGGTTATGGCTTTTATTGGGGAACCAGCTCCAATCCTACCAGCAGGCAGATAGTAGGAAGCTATATAGACGATAATGAAACTTTTCATTATACCCTGAGCAATTTAAAAGTAGGGACGACTTATTATGTAAAAGCTTACGCTAAAAATGAAGCCGGCGAAGCGGAGGGTAAAGTTCTTAGTTTCCGCGCTGCCGGCAATGCTTCCATAACGCTGACTACACAGACGAATAATCTTTCCGGCGGCGGCGCTATTTTAATGGGCAGCATAGATAATAGCTCGGCGGACAGTACCGGTATAGAAGCGTACGGTTTTTACTGGGGGCCTTTAAACGGCGCTGAAACAGAAATCCGTCTGGGAAATACTATTGCGCCGGGAACAGTTTTTTCATATTTTTTAACCGGGCTTGACAATAGTAAAACTTATGTAGCCAGAGCTTACGCCCGGAGCGCAAGCAATACCTACTTAGGAAACCAGGTCACTATAAACCCGCTGAGTACTGGAACATATCAGCCTGAGACCGCCGCCAATGAAGCGCCTAAGATCAATATTTCCTCCCCGGCTTCTAATACTTCTGTAAGCAGAGGCAGCGCGGTATTAATAAACGCTACGGCGCTTGCGGGAGGAAGCAATACTATTGCGGCGATGGGATTATACGTCAACGGGGCCCAAGTGGCCCGGCCGGTAGGAGCAGTGCTCGGATATTCCTTAGATACGACAAATCTGCCTTTGGGTACCAATGTTATACGTATTACCGCGTGGGACGGATATAGGTCTGCTGAACAATCTGTCTACATAAACGTCACCAGCGGCGGCAGTACATCACCTGAAGTTGCGCCCCCGACTGGAGCCGCGCCAGTGGTAACGTTACAAAACCCAGCTAATTTTGAGATAATAAAAAGAGGAACTATAGTACAGATCAAGGCGGCGGCTGTTTTTGGAAACAATAATGCTTCGGGTAACGCGATGGGCTTATATTTATATGACAAACAGCTGTTGCGGGTGGAAGGAAACGGGTTTACATATTTTTGGGACACTTCTAATGTGAACCCGGGAAAATATGAAATTAAAGTTACAGGATGGGACGGACAGAGACAAGGGGATAAACTCGTTACGGTGACTATACAATGAGGCCTTCGTAACATTGCGGAAAAAAATAATACTTGCCAGCCGCTCGCCGCGCCGCATACAGCTTTTGACTGATTTAGGAGTTTCATTTACCGCTGTCGCTTCCGATGTCCCAGAAGAAATAAGAGGGTTGGAAAAGCCTGAAGCGGCAGTTATGAGGATATCTAAAGCAAAAGCGGAGGCGGTGGCTGAAAAAGAAACCGGCATTATAATAGCAGCTGATACTATTGTACAATGTCAAGATGAAATTATGGGCAAACCTAAAAATGAATCTGAAGCTTATCAACAATTGCGAAAGCTCAGCGGACGAGAGCATGTAGTACTGACTGGATTATGCGTCTTTGATGAAAAAAAAGATGAAGCCGAAGTGCAGTGTGAAACGAGCAAGGTTTTTTTTCGCAAACTTTCGGATGAAGAAATAAATTTTTATATTTCCACTGGAGAACCGTTGGATAAAGCTGGATCTTACGGAATACAAGGACGGGGAGCTTTATTTGTAAACCGTGTTGAAGGTTGTTATTATAATATTGTAGGCTTACCTTTAACAAGACTCTATTTGATGTTAAAGAAGTGTGGAGTGGATTTATTAGGGAGATAAGCTTAATGCCGGATTATTATGCGACTATTAAAGACATGCCCGAGGATATGAGACCGCGTGAAAAATTATTATTTCATGGCGAAACTCTTATGACGGATGCTGAAATATTGGCAATCATTTTAAGAAATGGGACTTTGAAGGTTAATGTGCTGACGCTGGCTGATCAAATAATAAATCATTACGGGAATTTACGTTCATTGAAAGACAGCAGCGTCGAAGAACTTATGACGATAAAAGGAGTGGGCGAAGCTAAAGCCATTACCATAAAAGCGGCGTTGGAGTTAGGACGCAGAATAGCTTTAAGCTATAGTAATAAAATGGCGATAAAAAACCCGGAAGATGTGAAAAATGCGGTTATGGAAGAAATGCGTTATTTTGACCGGGAACACTTTCGGGCTATGTACTTGGACAGAAAAAGCTGTTTGATCGTGATGGAGGATATATCTGTCGGAGGGCTGCACAGTTCCGCCGTGCATCCTAGAGAAGTATTTAAAACGGCGTTAAAGAGGAGCGCGGCTTCAATTATTTTGATACATAATCACCCCAGCGGCGATCCGACTCCCAGTCCGGACGACATAGAGGTGACCAAAAGGCTGATAGAAGTAAGCAAAATTATGGGGATTGATATAATAGATCACATCATTATTGGTGAAAATAAATTTTGTAGTTTAAAACGACAGAATTTAATTTGAATAAGGAGGCCATAAACTGGTGGTTTTTGGTAAGGATTTAGGGATAGATTTGGGTACTGCAAATACTTTAGTGCATGTTAAAGGTAAAGGCGTGGTACTCCGTGAGCCTTCTGTGGTTGCGATAGAAAGTGATTCGGGGCAAGTTTTGGCGGTTGGAGACGAAGCAAAAAGAATGATAGGACGCACTCCAGGTAATATAATAGCTATTCGGCCTATGAAGGATGGCGTTATTGCTGATTTTGACATTACTCAGGCTATGATAAAGTATTTTATCAGCAGGATAATAGGACCGAAAACTCCATTCGCCAGGCCGCGGGTGATTATAAGTATCCCTACCGGTTGTACTACCGTAGAGGAGAGAGCAGTGCGTGAAGCGGCCATATCGGCAGGAGCTAAGGAAGCTTATTTGATTGAAGAACCAATGGCGGCAGCAATTGGCGCTGGATTGCCTGTACACGAGCCCACAGGGAATTTGATCGTTGATATTGGCGGAGGAACTACAGAAGTAGCTGTGATATCTTTAGGCGGCATAGTTACCGCAAAATCTATTAGAGTTGCGGGAGATAATATGGATGAAGCTATAATTCAGCATCTTAGAAAAAATTATAACCTGCTGACCGGAGAGAGAACTGCGGAAGAAATAAAAATGTCCATAGGTTCGGCTATGTGGGAAGGCACTGAAGAATATTACGAAGTAAGGGGCAGGGATTTAGTGTCTGGACTGCCTAAAACCATAAAGATTTCATCGCTGGAAATACAAAACGCTTTAAGAGAAACAGTGGAACAAATTCTGGACGGCATCAGAGTATGCTTGGAGAAAACTCCTCCTGAGCTGGCGTCTGATATTATGGACCGAGGAATCATTATGGCCGGAGGAGGAGCTTTATTAAAAGGCTTGGATAAGTTGATAGGCGATAATACTAATATGCCGGTATATGTATGTGAAGAACCGCTTTTGGCTGTTGCTAAAGGAATAGGAAAAGTTCTGGAAAACATTGAGGTACTGAAAAAAGTATTAATAACTATAAAAAAACCTTTTTAATCAGGTGTTGATATTTATTTGTTGAAAATAATTTTAAATAAATGGCTGGTATTCGTTTGTTTAATCGTGATTTTGTCAATTATAGGCGTAGCTTTCACTGCTTCTCAAAACACAAATAATGTTTTGGTGCGTACGGTTCGTTATGTTTATATGCCGGTACAAAGCGGTATTGATGCTGTGCGCAATAATTGGCTGAACATTTATGATTTCTTTGGCAACAAAAAATTGCTGAATCAAAGGATAGCGGAGATGGAAAAAGAGCTGGACCAAGTTAAGATGGCTAATAATTCTTTAAACGAATATCGCCATGAGGCCCAAAGATTACAGACTTTATTAGATTTCAAAGACAGCAATATAGACGTTTATGATTTAGTAGCCGCCAGAGTCATTGCCCGTAGCCCTAATAACTGGACTAATAGCTTGACGATATCTAAAGGTTCGCAAGATGGAATTGCTGAAAATATGACGGTAATAACTCCAGATGGATTAGTGGGCAGGGTGAACGCGGTGTTTTCCCAGAGCGCTGAAATTAGCCTGATAACTGATAATGAGGTTGCCGTTGGAGCGATTTTTGCCGAAAATAGAGATACTACCGGCATTGTCGAAGGAACTGGGCAAGATAATGGTTTGCGTATGGTGAACATACCGTATTACGCTAAAATCAATGAAAATGAGACCGTACTTACGTCAGGCTTATCAAGTATATATCCTAAAGGGATAGTTATTGGGACGATAAGATCGGTTGAAACTGAGAACAAGGGGTTGCTGCTGAATACAGTAGTCATACCGGCAGTTGATTTTAACCATCTTGAGGAAGTATTGGTCATAATAAATTATCATCCGCCCGACGGATCTTAGTATAAATGATGAGGTGAAAAATGCGGCTGCTGATTTTAATCCTTTTACCTGCTTTAAGTTTGTTATTACAGTCCACATTATTTGGTTTTTATAGTATTTATGGAGTTATACCGGATGTAGTATTGATTTTTGTCGTGGTGTTTGCTTTATTGCATAATTACAAACAAGCGACAATTTACGGTTTTTTTTGCGGTTTGCTGGAGGATTTGTATGTTGGAAACATGATTGGTATGAACGCTTTGGCGAAGGGCTTAACCGCTTATATAATCAGCAGTTTACAAGTACAAGTATTTAAAGAAAACATAATAGTGAGCGTTTTAGGAGTTTTACTAGGGACTATTTTCAATACCGCTTTAATCATAATTATAATGCTGACGGTCAATAAGCCGTTAGTGTTCAATGTGGATTTTTTATGGAAATCGGGTTTTCAAATTATGTATAACATGGTTTTGTCAATTCCGGCTTATATATTTTATTATAATTCTACCCGTACCGGATGGCTTGAAAATAAAGGAAACGATTAATGAAATTAACGGATATTAAATTCAAGATAATACTATATACTTTGCTGATCGTAATTCTTATGGGAGGATTAGCTTTTCGATTAGCTTTTGTCCAATTATTAGACAACGATACTTATCAAAGCCAGGCGAAAGAAAATACTATTCGCCTGATTCCTATCAAAGCCAGCCGGGGGGAAATATTTTCACAGGATAATCAATTGATGGCCACAAATAAGCTGGTTTATACTATAAACCTGACTTATTTGGAAATGGGAAAAAATCAAACTATGATAGATAACCTTTGTCAGGCTGTCAGTCCCTATTATCCGGAAATTACTGTTGATTTTATAAATGAAAAAATCAATAGTCAAAAATACCGTCCTTATGAGCCGGTAACTATTATAAGGGATATACCTTTAGAATTGGTAGTAAAATTAGAAGAAAACCGGCAAAATTTGCCAGGCATTGTAGTAAATGTTGAACCATTGCGTTCATATCCTATGGGATCTTTAGCCGGACATGTCTTAGGATATATCCATCAAATTAATTCTCAAGAAATAGAAAGCATGGAGAAAAATAATATAAAATACACTATTGACAGTTTGATAGGAAAATCCGGAGTAGAAAAGCAATATGAGCAAATACTGCGAGGACAGGATGGCGCCCGGAGGCTGGAAGTAGATGCAAAAGGGCGGCCTGTGAGCGAATTTGATACTTTAGAGCCCCTGGCCGGCGATAATATTTATTTAACTATCGACAGCAGTATTCAGCAGGTTATGGAAAAAAGCATGGATGAAACTTTGACTATGCTGCAAAGAACCTTGCCTAAAGCTAAAGTTGGTTCTGCTGTGATGATGAATGTAAAAACAGGTGCCGTACTGGCGATGTGCAGTATGCCTTCTTTGAATCCTGATGATTGGAAAGGCAATATAAGCACGGAGAAAGTAGAGTATTATTTTCCGCAAACGAGCGTTTACGATCCCA
>JAISDD010000079.1 GCA_031265005.1 Syntrophomonadaceae bacterium
CGCGGCTGATATTGCTAAAGGGATACCTAACGCTTCGGATTGGGACGATAACATGAGCAAAGCGCGGCAGGCTTTAGATTGGGAGCAAATGTTCCGTATAGCTTTGGAACCTGAGAAACCGCGCCGGTACAGAGCGGAGTCTCAACCTGAAGAAATGGATACTTGTTCCATGTGCGGCAATATGTGTGCGATGCGCAACATGAATCTGATTTTGAGCGGAAAAGCCGTGACCGGCAGATAAGTCTATACACATGATTATAATACTAATCCGCAATACCCTACAGGGCACAAGATTAAAACATTACCTTGAAAGCGGATTAGTAAATACTATTTTCCGCAGCCCGCCCAAAGCTTTTGGGTGTAATATAAATTGAGAATAGTATAAGTAATTTATTTTTCAGTACATTGTCATTAATGCGTTTACTTAGCCTGTGAAATATTTTTGGCCGTTTCCATGAATGAAGACGGAGCGAAACATTATTAGACCTCAGCGGATAAATGAAGCTTGCGGGAACAGTAAAACGCTGGAACATTCAAACTATGAAAATGAAATTTAAATTTCTGAGGCGATATCAAGAATGCCTTCGATGTCAAGACAAGCGGCAAGTACGTCCGCTACAGCGTCCAGCGCCTCATCGATTTTCGCGGTTTGATCAATCCCGTCTGACGCCGCGCCAAGCAGAGCCAGCCAGCGCGCCCGCTGTTTGGGATCGTCGAACAAGCGATGAATGTAGCAGCCAGCGACGCGGCCATTCTGGCTGACTGTACCCTCTAAATCGCCGTTGGAAAGCTGGAGCAGGGGGATAGCGCCAAAGTCGGGTTCCGTTCGTCCGCAATGGATTTCATAACCACGAAACGGAGTGCGGTCGGGCAGGCTGATCCCATTGACTTCCGTTACACGCTTGGCGGTATCGAGTACCGTGTTCACCGGCAGCAGACCAAGACCCGCGAACACGCCGGGTTCACCTTCCACTCCCAGAGAATCAGCAATAGTTTTCCCCAGCATCTGATAACCTCCGCATAAGCCCAGCACATATCCGCCCCGCCTGATGTGCGAAGCCAAGTCTAAGTCCCATCCTTGCGACCGGAAAAACGCCAAATCACTGATGGTGGATTTACTTCCGGGCAATATGATCAACTTTGCGTTTCCAGGCAAGACTTGTCCCGGCGGCACACGGATAATCCGTACAGAAGTTTCAGCTTCGAGCGCGTCGAAATCGTCATGGTTAGATATGTGCGGAAGCAGGGGGACCGCGACCGTTACTCCGTCTTCTCCGCCTTTCATATCAGCAGGTATAGCGTCTTCTTCAGGCAGGCTGCGCGCGGCGGCAATCCAAGGAACAATACCCAAGCCGCGCCAACCGGTCAATTCTTCAATTGCCTTGTAACCGTTCCGGAAAAGCATTTGATCACCCCGGAACTTATTGATTAAAAAACCTTTGATCATTGCCGCGTCCTTAGGGTCAAGAACCGTTTTAGTACCGGCCAAAGACGCAATGACGCCGCCGCGATCGATATCACCGACAAGAATGACCGGAACGGCAGCGGGCCGGGCGAAACCCATATTGGCAATGTCGCCGGATCTTAGATTGATTTCCGCTGGGCTGCCGGCTCCTTCAACAATAACAAGGTCGCTTTCAGAGCGCAATCGCTCAAAAGACTGCATAACCAAATCAAACAAAGGAAGGCGTCCGGTGTTGAAATCTTTTGCGCGCATCCTGCCGTATACCTGCCCTTGAACAATGACCTGAGCTTCAAGATCCGCTTGAGGTTTCAAAAGGACGGGATTCATATCGGTGTGGGGCTGAACGCGGCAGGCTTGCGCCTGTAAAGCTTGCGCCCGTCCGATTTCTCCCCCGCCGGCTGCTGGCGCCGCGTTGTTGGACATATTTTGCGGTTTAAATGGACGGACGGCCAATCCCCGGTTAGTAAACAGTCTGCAAAGACCTGCGACCAATACCGATTTACCGACGTCCGAACCGGTGCCTTGAAGCATGACGACGGACATTAGCTGCGGCCCCCTTTGTATAAAGCGCTTGGTTGAGCGTTGCGGCATAATCGAACATAGTAATGTTTTTCCCCAGTCGATAGTTTTACAGTAATTATACACATTAGTATATGAATCTCAAACCTTAAATTTATAAAATAACTTCTGAATGCTTTATTAATACTGATACACAATAAACGGCGATCAGGGGCGTTTAAATAAAGTTCCAGCGATTTTGCTTTCTGACGTTGACGGGAATTTTAAACATATTTTTGAAGAGCAGCAATAACTGAAATTACAACCTGTAGACACGAAGATTTTTAGCTTGACAATTTTAGTATAGTATTTATAATGATAAAATAATAAAAAACATTATGCATATGGCTGGATCTGAAAATTTACACTTTGTTGACCGAAAGACCGGAGACAAAACCTTTATTGGTAGTGTCCCCGGCCTTTTTGTTTTTGTAAAAAAAGCGAAAGGAGTTATAAAATGCAAATTACAAGAAACGAAAGAACTGTGTCGAAAATCAGCAGAAATTATCTCGGCGTTCCTATTTTTCTGATCGGCAGTGTTGTTGCGGCCCTGCCGCGGTTGGTTTATGGGATGGAACAAAGTATGCACGGTATGCCGATGCGGTGTTACGCGACCGCGAATGCGGAAATCGCAATTGGCACAGCTATTTTCCTTTTCGGGGCGTTGTACTTTTTCTCAAAATCTGCGAAGATTAGGCTGACCGCCTCCGTCTTAGCGATCGGCGCGGCTGTTCTCGCGTTGACCTTTCCACTTGGAGTGACCGGACTGTGCGGCGACACGCATATGACTTGCCATATACTGACACTGCCCGCGCTGTTTGTGAGCGCTTCTCTGATCACTTTGTTTTCAGGCATCGGTATCGCTCTGTCCGTGCGTAATTTGCGGAACGAAGGCGGCGGCAGCCGTTCCACGTACATGTAGGAGGATATATGTCAACCTTTGCTATAGCATGGAACAATTTATTACACAGAAGGTTTCGGTCACTATGTTTAGCGTTACTTATTATGCTGACCGCCTTTGTGATCGCCGGCGGTACACTGTTTGGCTCGAGTCTGCGCAACGGAGTCAGGAGTACGGCGGACCGTCTCGGAGCAGACGCCATGTTTTTGCCTCCCGGTGCCGAACGGGAGTTGGAGGGCGCTCTGTTAGAAGGAAAGCCGAGCACTTTTTATTTGCCCGGCGATACCGTACGGCAGTTATCCAGCGCGAAAAATGTAAAAAGGTCTTCGCCGCAGCTTTATATCTCTACATTTGATTCGCCGCATTGCGGGTCTCTTGTCCAAATCATCGGTTACGATCCAAAAACGGATTTCGTGGTCGCGCCTTGGCTGATTGAAAGTGTTCCCGGCGGGCCGAAAACCGGCGAGATTGTGATCGGAAACGCAATTCAACTGGAACCGGGAGAAGAGATGCTGCTTTTCGATATGCGCTACAAAGTGGCTGGCAAGCTGGAAAAAACAGGTATGGGATTTGACGTATCGGTTTTTGCCGGAATGGAAACGGCTTATACGCTGATTGACAGATATGAAAAGTATTTGGAGGCGATACCGATGCCGGACAAAGACGCGGCTTCAGTTGTTGTTGTAGAGATAGAAAAAGGGGTCGATCACGAAACCTTCGCGAGAGATATCCGTATGGAATACCGCAGCGTCGGCGTGATATTGCCCCAAGCTATCATCGGCAATATGATGAAACATCTCAATCTGACGATAGCCGTACTGACAGGATTATTGATCGTTATATGGATATTATCAGCTTTCGTGCTCGCGATAGTATTTACTGTCGCTCTGCATGAGCGAAAACGTGAGTTTGGCGTGTTTCGCGCTTTCGGGGCGACGCGCGGAAAACTTGTAAGCATTTTGATGACCGAATCCGCTCTTTTGAGCGCCGGCGGCGCGAGTATAGGAATATTATTGCTCTGCATAACTGTACTGCCGTTTAACGCCTTTATAGAAAGCAGTCTTGGTTCAGAATATTTGTTACCTTCCGCTGGCGTCACCGCGTTGATTTTGGGCGGATGTTTTCTTTTATGCGCGAGTGTGGGTCCGGTAGCCGCCGTTTTATCCGCTATGCGTATCAGTTATGCTGACACTTCTTTGATAATGAAGGAGGATATGTGATGATTTTTTCGATTTCAGGACTTGGCAAAACTTATAAACGCGGAGAAATGGTATTTTCTGCCGCAGAGAACATTTCGTTCATGGTGGACAGGCAAGACTTTGTATGCATTACCGGCGAGTCCGGCAGCGGAAAAAGCACCTTGCTGAATATGCTTACCGGGCTTCTTCAGCCTGATGAAGGTTTTGTACGGTTTGAGGGGCGGAACATTGCGGAACTGTCTGACGACGAAAGGGCTCGTTTGCGCAACAGCCGCATTGGCTGCATTCCGCAGGGATACAGCTTACTGAACAACTTTACCGTCCTGGACAACGTATGTTTGCCTTGCTGTCTGTATAACGCGGGACGCAGCGCGTATAAGGACGCGGCGAAAAAGGCGCGTCTGATACTGAGACGCATGGGTATTTCCCATTTAGCCGCGGAACATCCGCGAAATCTTTCCGGTGGTGAACAGCGCCGCGTCGCCATTGCCCGCGGCATGGCAACCGACCCGGTTTTGCTCGTCGCGGACGAACCGACAGGGGACCTTGACCCGAAAACGGCTGCTGCAATTTTGGGGGTCTTTGGAGAAATCCATCGAAACGGAACGGCGATTATTATGGTTACACATGAAAAAGACCACATTCCTTTCGCTAATCGTCATTTTGTTATGGAAAGAGGTCAATTACAGGAAATATTCCCTGACGGAACGCGGTCATCAGCTGCTCCTGCCGCTGAACATGCCTGTATATCCGATTCTTTTAAGTAATTGTTTCTTTGATCAGCAAAGAATAAAAACAAAGCCCCCGCAAAAAAAACCTTGCTAATGAAACGATGATCGATCCCCGTGTTTGTAATTACTGTTTTATGGAGTGCTTGTTCTCGCGTAGCGGGGGCCACGGCGCTACGCGCCTCGCAGTGACTAGTGATGTAGGTGTTAGTATCTTAATATCAGGCCGCATTTTTACAATTTAGCAAGCTGCATAGGAGCGGAGCATAAATAACGCGCGAAAAAAATATCGAAAAATTAACGCTTTTATCTTATAATAAGTGGGAGATAAATCTTTATTATGTTTAGGAGATGATCGAATATGGCAGGACACGATAGTTTTTGTTGTTCAGATTGCGGAGTTCTTAATTGTTATCGCCAGGAAAAAAAATTCCCCGCCCAATGTGTGGGAGAAAATATCCCCCAGGAACAGATGAATCGGGTCAAGGATTTATATATAAATGATCCTTTTGTTGCCAAAATGTCAAATGCCGCGGCGGAAATAGAAGGAACATATTACGGCCGTCTCACGCGGGTAGAAGAAACTATCGCTTTTGCGCGGCGGATAGGGGCCGAAAGGATAGGTATCGCTACTTGTATCGGGCTGATGAATGAAACTAGAGCTTTAGTTAAAATATTGGACGCTCATGAAATAAAAAGTTATTGCGCTATTTGCAAAGTTGGGTCAATCGATAAAACTGAAGTGGGAATCCCTGAAGAACTCAAAGTACAGCCAGGATGTTACGAAAGCATTTGCAACCCTGTAATGCAGGCTGAAATATTAAACCGCGAACAAACCGGCTTGAACGTGATCATGGGTTTATGCGTGGGACATGACAGTTTGTTCATTAAATATTCGCAAGCGCCGGTCACTGTGTTAGTGGTAAAGGACCGGGTGCTGGCTCATAATCCGGTCGGAGCGCTTAACGGAATAGGTTTTTATTATAAAAAGCTGCTGGATAATCAGGATATTTAAAATATCGCCATCATGTCATACCAGCTGCCGCGTCCGTAAAAATTGTTATAATTAAAGGGGAAATTGCTGTAATAAGGTTCCTTTGGTTCTTGACCCTCGTTCCATACTATATAATTTTCTAAAAAGGTGCTTTCTTTTAAATCAACTAATTTGGTCAAATCACTGCCGTCAGTATTAATGCGCCAGATGCTCATTTTATAATCGTTATCGATACGTCCGAAAAGTATCTGGCCGTTATTGATGAGGACAGGCGATTCGTTGGAATAAAACGGGTCATCGGTTAAATTTATCAAAGAATTATCCCGCAAAGCATAAAGCTGCCGGCGCACTGAGTTATCCCAATGTACATACCAAGGATCGATCGATGGCGTTTCCATACCGGCAAAATAAACGGCCTGTCCTTTGCTGTCCACTACCGGCGAAGCGGGCAGGATATCTGAAGTTATCAATTCTTCATAGGTAATCTCCGAAGTGCTGTCTGTTGAATCAAGCTGATCGGAATTTTGAATGTTAAAAGTTACGAGCTGCAAAATTTTATTGCCGGACATGATACGGTCGCCGCCGCTTAACATGAAAAGCGTCCCATCTTCAGAAAATTGTAAATTTTCAGGATAAGCCAGCAAATACGTTTTAATACTCAGCAAGCGGTCAGTATTGAAATCAAATACGGAAAGTCCTACGCCGTCCGCGGTAGTCGAACCGGAGGCTACTTCCTGCCAGATTAAAAGTTTGGAAGAATCCGGAGACCATTTGGCCGGATAATAAAGAGGGTAAAGAGCAATCATATATGCATGGTCAAATGGAGCTGTTCCCGGTTGCAGCTGCTTTAGGCCCTGGTTGGCGTCAGCGCTTTCATGGGTAAGATCCAAGACCCAGACCCCTGAATTTTGCATAGTATCTGTTCCGTTGAACGATTCCGCGTCAGATACGTGATGAGTTTTGGTGAACGCCAATAGGCGGTTGTCTGGAGAAAGCATTAATTCTTCATATTCATCCCACTCTGTCTCTGTGTTTTCGGCCGGCAATAAAACCTGACGCTCACCAGATATGTTTACCTGGACAATACCGTCTGGCACAGAGCTGATAATAAAGGAATCTTTATAACCTGGGCACCAATATATAAGTTCATCGGACAACAATTGGAGTTTTTGGTCAGAAAAACGATAAGCGTATAACCGGTCTTCAGACATGTATCCGTCAATAAAGCCGTTATGTTCTGACAAATTGTCATTTTGGACAAAAGCCACCGTACTTCCGTCTTGAGAAAAAACAGGCTTAGAAATACCGGGCATGTCAACTAATTTTACCGCTTCGGCAGCGCTTGAGGAAAGACTTAATCCATAAAGACCGTCATTACCGGTATAGACCAGCATTTGACCTGTTTCTGCGGCGCTGGAAAGAGCGGGGACGACCTTATCTCCCGAAATAGTTGAAACGAGCGAAAAACAAGAGGTCAGTAACAAAGACGAGGCGAATAATGTCAATATAACAAACAGTGAAAACTTTTTGGGATGAGCCATATAAAAAATACCTTCCTTACTCATATCAATTAATCAACACAAAAAGAAGTGGCCGCAAATCAAGCCATTCGATTGAAAGATAATATTATTTGATAAATTTAAATTAATGACTTATTTATACCATTAAAAATCCAAAAAATCCAGAAAAATTTATTTTTTGTCGAAATATATATTAATTTGTTGTTTTAACCAAATTTATAAGCTGCAAATGCCTGTAAATCAAGCAGGAGCGGAGGTAGTGTTCAAATAGTCAGACAGGTCTTTCAGCAATTGTTCTGTGGCGGCAATCAGCGCGTCATTCTGTTCAAGCACCGTTTTCAAGTCGCCCTCTTTCGCGGCCAATTCCAGAGCCTCGGCCAATTTGCCAATTTCGGCGGCGTGAATGCCGTAACTGCTGCCTTTTAGTCCGTGTACGGAAATAATATAGTCTGGCAGATTTTCTTCTGAAGGGGAGCGCAGTTTTTCCAAAATATCCGGTATGCTTTTGAGGTAAGATTGGAGGATGCGCCAATATGTTTTTTCGCTGCGATAGCGCTGAATACCGCCGGGCATGTCCAGTCCGGGAACGCTTTTTACTGCGGCTGGTTTCTCCAAATTTTCCGTTTTCTCCGGCCCGGGAACCTCTACCGTTGCTGGGGTTTCAGATTCATTCCGTCCGCTTTTGATCCAGCGGGTCAAGACCGCGTCCATCCGTGTGATGTCGATGGGTTTAGAGATATAATCATTGAAGCCGCTGGCCATAAACATCTCATCGTTCCCCGCCAGAGCGTTGGCGGTCAGAGCGACGATCGGCACGGTCAGGGCGTATTCGGAGCCTATGCTGTTGCGGATTCTTTTGGTGGTTTCAATGCCGTCCATTTCCGGCATCATATGATCCATCAAAATCAGGTCGTAATGTACCGTTTCCTTCCGCAGGCGCTCCAGGGCTTCTTTGCCGCTGGATACGCAGTCCACGGTCAACCCGTAAGGCTCCAGCAATCCTTTGGCCACTTCCAGGTTTATAGCCACGTCGTCCACCACCAGTACCTTGCCGTAGGGCATGGGCATATAGGTCCTAAGCGGCTCCTCCGCGGTATCGCGGCGTTCCGTCATGAAGCGCAGGCTGTTTAATTTTTCCGCGGCCGCGGCGCCTATGGGAGAGGGGTCCGCCACTGTCTGAGGGATCCGCACGGTAAATGTGCTGCCGGCTCCATATTCGCTTTCAACGGCGATGGTTCCGTCCATGAGGTCCAAAAGCCGTTTGGTGATGGAAAGGCCCAGGCCGGTACCCTCGATTTTTCGGTTAGCCTTTGCGTCCAGTTGGATATATTCGGAAAAAAGTCGGCCTATGTCTTCTTTTCGGATACCGATGCCGGTATCGCTGACAGCCATGATCAGAATGAAATTTTCTTCGGATTTTTCCGAAGAAATCCGCAAGCGCACCTGGCCTTGTTTTGTGTATTTGATGGCGTTAGAAAGGACATTGTTCAGGATTTGTTTGATGCGAAGCTCATCTCCGTATAGCTTGGAAGGCAATGCTTCATCTGCCGACAATTCAAAGGTTATAGGTTTGCCGCCAATACGCACCATGTTTAGCTGAACAGTATCGCTGATCAGGCTTTGCGTATGGTATTCCGTCAGAACGGTTTCAAAGCTGCCGGATTCGATTTTGGAAATATCCAAAATATCATTGATGATGCTCAGCAGGGTGACGCCGGAGCCGCGTATTTTATCGATATTGGCGTAAGTTTGTTCCGGCA